>JAOPZD010000437.1 GCA_025964295.1 Conexibacter sp. | reverse complement strand
GGCGCGACGCGGCGTCGAGCTGTTCGCCGGCGACCTCCAGGACAGCGCGGCCGTCGCGGCCGCGATGACGGGCGCCCGGGCGGCGTTCGGCCTGACCGCCCCGGGCGCCGATCCGGACGACGAGGTGCGCCAGGGCCACGGCCTCGTCGAGGCGGCCCGACGGTCAGACCTGCGCCGGCTCGTCCTCGCCTCGGTGGCGAGCGCCCAGCAGGCGCCCGGAGTCCCGCACTTCGCGACGAAGGCGCGGATCGAGGCGGCCGCCCGTTCGAGCGGCGTCCCGACGATCGTCACCGCTCCGACGTGGTTCTTCGAGAACCTGCTCTCACGGCGGGATGACGTGGTCGCCGGACGCCTCCCGCTGGCCCTGCCGGCGGGACGGCGCCTGCAGGCGGTGGCGCTCGCCGACCTCGGGAGCGTGGTGGCGACGGTCATGACCGGGGGCGCCGAGTCGGCGGGAAGACGGATCGAGATCGCCGGCGACGAGCTCACGCCCAGCGACATGGCGCGGGAGCTGAGTGCCGTGGCCGGCCGGCCGGTACACCACCAACAAGTGCCGTTGGACGACGTCGCGCGGCGTTCGGAGGACCTCGCCGGGATGTACGCGTTCCTGGCCAGCACCGGCTACCACGTGGACATCGCGGCGCTCCGCGCGGAGTTCCCCCACGTGGGCTGGCAGTCGTTCGGCCAATGGGCACGCCACCAGTCCTGGACCTGAAGACGCCGGCCCGAGCGACGACCTAGACGTCGTCGGAACCCGGTCATCGCCGGAAGTGCTTGGCGCGACGCGGCGCCGGCCGTAGCACTGGCCCGTCCACCGTCGAGCAGGAGGTCCCGAAACCATGGCAGCCAGCAACCCCTATCCCCCCGACGTCGCCGTCAAGAACGACCGCGGCCGGCTCGCGGCCGCCGTCCAGGAGCTGGCCGGCGACCGGGTGATCGGCATCGTCGGGGCGCTGACGGTCCTGGTCGCCACGGGTCTGTCGTGGTACTCCCAGGACGTGTCGGTGTCGGCCGGCGGCTTGGTCGACGACTTCGCGACGGGGTTCTCGCTCTGGCACGCTCGCGACCTCGCCGCGTGGCTGCTCGTGGCCGGCGCCGTGGTCGGCGTGGTGGCGCTGCTGTTGGCGCCGGGAGAGGAGTGGCGCGGGGGCATGGTGGCCGCCGTCGCCGGCTTCGGCGTCGTCGTCTACAGCCTCGTGGCGACCATCGACCTTCCCGATCTCGGCTCGGGCGCGATCGTCGGGAACGGCGCGTCCGCCGCGGTCGGCACGTCGTTGGACGTCGGCCCGTTCGTCGCGCTGCTCGGTGGCGCCCTGCTCCTGATCGGCGGCTTGGCGGCATCCGGCGACGGCGCAGCCGTCACGCAGGAGGACGGGCGATGAGCGATCGCGCGCTCCATGCCGATGTCCGCGGCGAGCTGGCACGGGATCCGCGGATCGACGAGCCCGAGGTGATCGCCGTGGACGTCGACGCGGGGTTCGTGACCCTGCGCGGGGTCGTCGCCAGCCGCAGCCAGCGCCGGGCGATCCTCCGGGCGGCGCGGCGATGCGTGGGCGTGATCGGCATCGGCGATCAGCTGCAGCACCCGTGAGATGGTCGCCTCGAGAGACCTAGAGCAGGATCTTGAGGAGGTCCTCGACGACCCGTACGCCGGGCGTCGATCGAGCCGTCGCCAGGGCGCTGGTGTGGTCGGCGAGGGAGTGCACCACGCCCTCGAGCCGCACGCGTCCGTCGTCGGAGGCCTGCACGAAGATCGTGTGGCTCGCGGTCGCCGCCATCGCGTCGAGCTCGCGCCCGATGCGGGTGCGGATGTCCTGGCCGGAGACGGCGCCCTGGCTCGTTTCGCGCGCCATGGGCGAACGTTCCTCGAAGGCCCGCGAGGCGCAAAGACGTCCCCCCGTGCCCGCTAAAAGCGAACAGTCTTGGAGCCCGGGCGATCACGTCCAAGACCCGCCGGAGCCGTCCGGCGTCGCGGCGAGGCGGGTCGTCGTCGGCCTGGTCTCGGGGACGGCCGCCGCCGGCGGTGCGCTCGCCGCCGGGGCGTCGTGGTCGGTCTCGGCGCTGGTCGCCTGGGACGTGGCCGCCCTCGTGTTCATGGTCTGGGTGTGGGTGCCGATCTCCGTCGCCGATGAGCAGGACACCGCACGCATGGCCCAGGCCGAGGACTCACGGCCGGCGGCGGAGGCGACGCTCGTCGGTGCGGGCATCGCCAGCCTGCTCGCGGTCGCGTTCACGCTGGTGCAGGCGGGCGACGCCACCGGACCCGACCGCCGCTTCCTCACCGGCCTGGCCGTCGTCAGCGTGGTCCTGGGATGGACCTCGGTGCACACCGTCTACCTCCTGCGCTATGCCCGGTTGTACTTCAGCTCGCCGCGCGGCGGCATCGACTTCCACGGCGAGGCTCCCGACTACCGGGACTTCGCCTACCTCGCGCTGACCATCGGGATGACGTTCCAGGTCTCAGACACCGATCTCACCGCCAAGCGGATCCGCCGGGTGGCGATCCACCATGGCCTGGTCTCCTACCTGTTCGGCACGGTCATCGTCGCGATCACCATCAACATCGTGGCGGGCCTGCTCGGGCACTAGCGCCGCGGCGTCACGGGCATTGGTCATGGTGATGGGAGCGACGGGTGACCGGTCTAGGTCGTCATGCCCAAGCCATCTAGCGTGCGGCAGATGCACTCGATGCGAAGCGATCCGGCGGTGGCGATCGGCGACGACGGGCGCGGGGTGTCGCACGCCGACCTGGTCCAGGAGGGCATGATGGGCCTGCTGCGCGCCGTGGAGGGCTTCGACCATGAGCGCGGTCACCGGCTGGCGACCTATGCGACCTGGTGGATCCGCCGGGCCATGCTCCGTGCCGTCGCGGCCGCGCCGGCGATCCGGCTGCCCGCCGAAGGTCACCGCGAGCTGGCCGCGATCCTGCGAACGGCGCAGGAGCTCACGAGCCACGGTCGCCCCCGGCCGAACGCCGACGCGCTCGCGAGCCACACCGGGGTGCCGCTCAAGCACGTCCAGCGTCTCCGTGCCGCGGCGCACGTCGTCGCCTCCCTCGACGCCCCGGTGGCCGGAGGCGACACGACCGTCGCCGAGCTCGTCACCGACGCCCGGGTCCCGGAGCTCTCGTCCGGACTCGAGCAGGCCGAGGCGCGCCGCGACGTCATCGCCGCCGTCGCGCTGATCGAGCCTCGGGCACGTCGCGTGCTGCACCTGCGCTTCGGCCTCGATGGCGACCCACCGTCGACCTATGAGGAGATCGGAGCGCTGCTGGGCATGAGCGCGGAGCGCAGCCGGCAGATCGCGGCTGAAGCGCTGCGCCGGCTGCGGGCCCTCGCCGAGCGCACGTCGCTCTGCTCATGACGAGGTGGTCGCCATCGCCGCCACCTCTGGCGCGCCATGCGATGACGACTACGTCACGCGAGCGCCGCGGGGTAGCCGGTGCCCGAGCGAGTCAACGACGCAGAGGAGACGACCATGAAGACCGATGCAGAGCTGCAGGCCGACGTCCGCGCCGAGCTGGCCTGGGATCCCAAGATCAAGGACGCGGCGGAGATCGCCGTCGCCGCCGACCGCGGGACGGTCACGCTGCGCGGCACCGTGGGCAGCCTGCACCAGCGGCGGGCGGCGACGGACGCCGCCAAGCGCGTCCGCGGCACGTTCGAGGTCGACGACCAGCTGGACGTCCGGCTGATGGACGACTACGCGCGCGAGGACGCCGAGGTCCGCGCAGCCGCGTTGCAGGCGCTGCAGTGGAACGCGCTCGTGCCGGCCGACGGCATCGACGTCCAGGTCGAGGACGGCCATCTCCTCCTCACCGGCGCTGCCGACTGGACGTATGAGAAGGAGGCGGCCGAGGCGACGGTGGCCGTGCTGACCGGTGTCGTCGCCGTCCGCAACGACATCGAGGTCAGGACGCCGGCCGCCGAGACGGCCGCGATGGCCGAGCGCATCTCCGAGGCGCTGCGGCGAAGCGCGCAGACGCACGCGAAGGGCATCACCATCACCGTCGCGGATGGCGCGGTGATCCTCGAAGGCACCGTCGCGTCATGGGCCGAGCACGACGAGGCGCTCGCGACGGCCTCCGCCGCACCCGGCGTCCGCCTGGTCGAGGACCGGCTGTCGGTGACGGGCTGACGCCGACACCAACAGCGAGTCACTGGAGGACAAGAGCGGTCCTCCCACCCCTCCGGCCCTCCCGGCATCACCGCGAGCGATGGCCGGCGTCGTCGAGAGCTATTGGTGGCGTGCACGCGCGCGCGTACGGTCGCCGCGACCCCGTCTGAAGGAGAGCTCGGCATGACTGATCCCCGCCACCTGCTGCTCGTCGGCACCGGCCCTGGGCTGGGTGCGGCGATCGCGCGCCGTTTCGCGCGGGAGGGATACCGCCTGACGCTGGTCGCCCGGTCCGAGGAGGCGGTCGCGACGATCGCGCGGGAGCTGCGCGCGGCCGGAGCCGACGTCACCGTCGTCCGAGCCGACGCCGGCGATCCCGAGCGCCTGCGCACGGCGCTGTCACCGCTGCTCGCCACCCCGGCCGCGCCGGGCGTCGTGATCTACAACGCGGCGCTCATGACGTTCGACGCCCTGCTCACGGTCAGCCCGGAGCAGCTCGCCCACGCCTACGCGGTCGACGTGATCGGCGGGGTGCTCACCGCGCAGCTCGCCGTGCCCGCGATGCGCGCGGCGGGTGGCGGCACGCTGCTGTTCACCGGCGGTGGGTTCGCCGACGCGCTCCCGGACACGCTGGCGACGCTCTCGCTCGGCAAGGTCGCGCTGCGCGCCGTGGCGACCATGCTCGCCCGTGAGCTGCGCGACGACGACATCCACGCCGGGAGCCTGACCATCGCCGGGCAGATCGTGGCGGGAACGCCGTTCGACCCGGACCGCATCGCCGACGCCTACTGGGCGATCGCCAACGAGCGCCCCGATGCCTGGCGCGAGGAGTATCGCTTCGAGGGCACCGAGGAGCCGGCCGCGTCGACCTCGTGACCTCCCGCTCCCGCGGCCGCTGAGCGACGCCTACACCTATTGCCTCGCGCCGTTGTTGGACGTGCTCGACGCGTGGACCTCTTTGGTGAGGTCCAGGATCTGCTTCGAGAGCTCCAGCAGCTCCTGGTTCTGCCGGTCCTCCTCCTGCACCGTCTTCCATTGCTCGTCCGCGAGGACCTGGCGCTTGGCGTCGGCCCGGTTCTGGCTGATCATCACGAAGGTCGACAGGAAGATCGCCTCGAGCGAGACGATCATCGTCAGCAGGCCGAAGGGGTACTTCTCGACGCCGAAGCCGATCCAGCAGCCGAACCAGACGATGTGGATGTAGACGAACGCCATCGACCCCGAGAAGACGGTGATCTTGTCGGCGATCCGGTTCTGGGCGCTCTGGGCGCGCTGCTCGGCGTCCTTCAGCAGCGCCGGGTTGAGGGGGCGCGGCTGGGGGAAGGGAAGCAGCCCGCGGCGCAGGCGGTCGGGGAGCGCCGGGCGACGTCCGGTCGTCGGCGCGTCGGGCGCGCTGGTGTCGTTCGTCATGGGCTCGTTCCTCCTGGGCCGGGATCGCCGGCGGGCCGCCCGCTCGAGCCGCAGATGGGCCCGGCGCACCGGCCAGACCGGCCGCTCATGGCCGCCCGACGGCCGCTGCCCGGAGCGGAGACGGGCTGCGACCCGGCCGGGCCGGAGGGACCGGCTGTCGGGCGATCGCCAGCGACACTCGGCGGATCTCGGTGACCTTGGGGTAGGTGAACTCGTGGCTCATCGCGGGTCTCCCGGGGTGCTTGGCCTCTCCCTGGCCGCCAGCGGGTCAGGGCGGTCACCGCTGCTCGTCGACGCGGATCTGATTGGTGACGCCGGTGACGCCGTGCAGGCTCGCGACGCGGTTGAACGCCTCGTCGCTCTGGAACTGCAGGTCGACGTCGCCCTTGAGGGTGACCCAGCCGTCCTTGACCGCGACCCGGATGGCGTCCCCCGGGATCTCGCTGTCCCACTCCAGCCGCTGGAGCGCGGCGCCGCGGATCTCAGCGTCCTCGCGGCGGTCGCGGTCGAGCAGGCGAACGTCCAACCAGTTCTCGACGTACTCGACGCCCGCCGTGCGTCGCGCGTCGGCGACGGCGGCATGCCGCTGGGCGAAGCTGCCCACGGTCCCTCGCAGCGTCGCGATGCGGTCGACGACCTCCACGGCGATCTCGGCGGGATGGGGGATGCGTGGGTCGCCGGCGATCTGGGCGCGCACGTCGTCTTCGATCTGGGTGCTGGTGGTATCCATGCTCGCGACGCTACGGCTGCGCGAGCTCGGCGCTAGACCCGGTCTGCGCCGGCGCATACGCGTCGGTTACGTCAGCCGCCGGCCGGTGCCTCCACCAGTCGCGCAGGAGGATCTGGATCGCCGCGGCGATCGGTATGGCGAGCAGCGCGCCGAGGATCCCGAGCAGCGACGCGCCGACCAGGACGGAGAGGATCGTGACGATCGGGTTGACCTTCAGCGCGCGGCCGTACACGACCGGCTGGATGAACGAGTTCTCGACGCGCTGGTAGGCGATGATGAACCCGATCCAGACGATCGTGGCGGTGGGGAAGTCGACGGTGGCGGTGGCGATCCCGACGAAGATCGCGCCGAGCGTCGCGCCGATGAGCGGGAGGAGGTCGAAGAAGCCGACGAGCAGACCGAGCGAGAGCGCGTAGGGGACGCCGAGCAGCGTCAGCACCAGCCACGTGGAGACCGTCGCCAGGCCGCTGATCGCCACGTTGCCCAGCATGTACTTGGCGACGGCGCGGTTGATGTCGATCATCAGCGCGCGGTAGCGCGCCTCGCGATCGCCGGTCAGGCGCAGCGCCATGCCGACGTACTCGCGTCCGTGGAGCATCAGCAGGAAGGCGAGCGACAGGACGGTGAGCAGCTGGCTCACGGCGCCGAACGCCTGCACCGTGACGCGCTGAAGCGGCCCAGCCGCGGCCCCGAGCCGCCGCGGCAGCGCGCGGGCGTCGCGCCGCAGCTTCGTCGTGATGCCGTAGCGGTCGTCGTAGCGGCGAAACGTCCCGTTGCGCCGCAGGTCGCGGAGGTTCTGCGGAGCGTCGCGCGAGACCTGCTGGACCTGCCGGACCGTGCTCGGCACGACGACCGCGCCGGTCACCACGACGCCGCCGGCCAGCGCGGCGTAGAGCAGGAGGATGACCCCCGCGCGCGGCAGGCGGACGTGGCGGTCGAGCGCGTCGACGATCGGGTTCAGCGTCAGCGCCACGAACAGCGCGATCGCCGCGAGGCGCAGCACGTCGCGCGTCCGCCAGATGAGGTACAGCGCGACGGCGCAGGCCGCGACGATGGCGACGAGCCGGACGACGCCCCTGAGGGAGGGCGCGGCCAAGCGGACGGTCGGGCCGGGCTGGCGCATCGCCGCGACCGTACGTCGCGCCGGCGGGCGGGCAAGAACGATCGGCTCGCGTCGCCATACGCGGTGCGCCTAGGCGGCGATCGGGCACGGTCCCACGCTCGCCGCCATGACCACCGCCTTCGTGCTCAGTGGTGGCGCCAGCCTCGGGGCGACGCAGGCGGGGATGCTGCAGGCTCTCTACGAGCGCGACATCCGCCCGGACCTGCTCGTGGGGACGTCGGCGGGCGCGCTCAACGCGGCGTTCGCGGCGGGCCGCGCGAGCACCGTGGACGCCGCGATCGAGCTTCAGCGGATCTGGCTCGGGCTGACCCGATCACAGGTCTTTCCCGCCAGCCCGTTGACCGCGGTGCTCGGCGCGCTCGGCGTCCGGGACCACTCGTTCCCGCCCTGCGGCCTGCGGCGGGTGATCGAGCGCCACTGCCACTTCGCGCGCCTGGAGCATGCCGCGCTTCCGGTGCATGTCGTGGCCGCCGACGTGCTGACGGGCGACGAGGTGCTGCTGTCGCACGGCCCGGTCGTGGACGCGCTGCTCGCCAGCGCGGCGATCCCCGGCGTGTTCCCACCGGTGGCGCTGGACGGCCGGCTGCTCATGGACGGCGGCATCGTCAACAACGCGCCGATCGCCCATGCCGTCACGCTCGGCGCCGACCGCGTCTTCGTCCTCTGCGCCATGGGACCGTCACGGCTCGAGGAGGCGCCGCGCGGCGCGCTCGCCGCGGGCATCACCGCGATCGCGAGGGCGATCACGCGGCGCCTGGAGAAGGACATCGCCCGCTACGGCGCGATCGTGGACCTCACCGTGCTGCCCGCGCCGACCCTCCCGGGGCTGCTGCCCACGGACTTCGGTCACGCCGACGAGCTCATCGAGCAGGGCCTGCACCGCGCTCGCGCCGAGCTGCGGCGCCACCACGCGCCGGCGCGGTCCCTGC
>JAOPZD010000430.1 GCA_025964295.1 Conexibacter sp. | reverse complement strand
GAGCATGCAGCTGCAGGCCGAACCCGCTCGACCGCAGGGGCCGCTCGACCTGCCGGCCCTCGGCGGCGTGGGCGACGCGATCGAGGACGCCCTGCCCCTCCTCGGAGGGGTGGGGAAGACGACCGGTGCCCAAAAGCAGCCGCGGGCCGATGCCTCACCCGGTGCGAACCCGCTGCTCGACCTCCTCCTCGGGCCATGAGCATGGCTCGACGTGCCTCACGACGCACCGATCGCGACCCGATGCGACGCGTCCTCGGCCGCGCGCTGGCGGTGACCGCTGTGCTCGGGACACTCGGATGGCTCGCCGTCTCCGTCATCAGCGGAGTGCCCGGTCGCGACTATCAGGACTTCGATGCGATCGTTTCCGATCCCGGCAGCCTTATCAAGTTCGACCCGGTGCGCATCGGCGGTGTGCGGGTGGGGCAGCTGCAGAGCATCACGTCGACCCGTGGCGGCGACGCGCGGCTGCGGCTGCAGCTGGATCCCGGGACGACGCTGACGGCCGATACGTCGCTGCGCGTCCGGGCGAACGGTCTGCTGGGATCGCGCTTCGTCGAGCTGGTCCCCGGTCGCAGCACGGCGCGCCTGCCCGAGGGCTCGACCATCCGAGGCGACGAGTCGTCGCTGACGTTCGGCGTCCCCGAGTCGCTCGACGTCTTCGACGAGCGGACCCGCAAGCAGTTCCGTCCGCTGGTGGGCGAACTCGGACGGGCGCTCCTAGGGCGCGGCGACGACGTCAACGACCTCCTGCGTGCGGGCGCCGAGACGGTGCCGCCCTCCAGCGACCTGTTCGAGGGGCTCAACCGTCAATCCGACGCCAATGCCATGCTCCTTCCCGGCCTCGCGTCCATGATGCGGCCGCTGGACGCGAACCGCCGGCCGCTGTTCGCGATGTCGCAGGCGACCGGGGACGCCCTCCAGCCGTTCGTCGATCGGCGCGAGCCCACCCGGGAGATCCTGGCTCGGGCACCCGCGGCGCTCGGAGCGGCCGACAGCGGGCTCGCGGCCGGCAGCCGGCTGCTCGATGCGGCGCGCGCTCTCGGGACCGAGACCACGAGGACCCTGCGACCCGCCCCGGAAGCACTCGGCGAAACCGAGCAGTTCCTCCAAGAGGCGCGGCGGCCGCTCGAGCGTGCCGAACCCGCACTGCGGACGCTCAGGTCGACGATCTCACCGACGCTGCGGCTGACCTCCGCGCTGCGACCGGTGCTCCCGCGCATGACGGGACTCTTCCAGCGACTGCTGCCGATCGTGACCACGCTCGGCCCCTATGGCTGCGACCTCAAGAACTTCGGCGTCGTCGTCCGCAGCATGACGAGCGTCGGCACCCGCCAGCCCGGTGGGCCTGCGGGGCCGGCCAAGCAGTTCCGGCTGCAGGTGCCGGCGCCGGATCCGGCCTCGTCGCTGAGTCTCGACACCGATGCCGTCAAGACCATCGATCGGGTCGCCTACCCGGAGCCCTGCCAGTTCCTCTCCAAGCCCTACCCCGTCGTCGATCCCGGCGCCGCCCTGCCCGGAGGCCGCCGATGACGTTGCGTGAGCGATACGACGACGATCCCGAGGTCGCGGTCGGCGCGGCGGTGCTCCTCGTGGTCGCGGTGGTCGCGGCGCTCCTCATCCTGGGGGTCCGGGGCAACCCGTTCACCGGGGAGGCGACGCGCACCGTCCGCGCGACGTTCGCAAGCGCGCAGCAGCTCTCGGTGGGGGACGACGTCCGCGTCCGCGGCATGAGGTCGGGCGAGGTCACCGACATCTCGCTCACGGCCGGCGGTCGCCTCACCCGCGTGACGATGGACGTCGAGACGGCGGCCGGCGACCTCAAGGACGACGCCCGGGCGACCATCCAGTACAAGACGGTGCTCGGCGGCGCCTTCTATATCGATCTCGAACCCGGCAAGAGCGGACGCGAGCTCCCCGGCGGGAACATCTCGGCGGCCCGGACGCAGAACCAGGTGGAGGTCGACGACGTCCTGGACTTCGCGCAGGGTGGAGCCCGTGAGGGCCTGCGGATCCTACCCGCGGAGATGGCCGACGCCCTTCGAGGCGAGAACGAGCTGCGACAGCTGTTCGACACCGTCGAGGCGATCTCACCCGGCGCCGAGAGGGGCCTGAACGCGGTCCGTGGCCGGCAGCTCGACCGAGACCTGCAGGGCCTCGTCGTGAACACCGGCCGGACCCTTGACGCGCTGAACGCTCCGACCGACCGCATCAAGGACGTCGTCGAGGGCGGTGCGGCGACCCTGCGCGCGACCGCGGGACGGGGAGACGACATCCGGCGGACGCTGAGCCTCGTCCCACCCACCTCCACCGAGGTCACCGCGACGCTCGCCCGGGTGCGACAGACCCTCGACGTGGCCGACCCCCTGATCGACAAGCTGCAGCGCTCCGCGAACCTGGTCGCCCCGACGTTCGCGGTCGTGCGGCCCACCCTGTCCGACGCCGACGAGCTGCTCGAGCGGGCTCGACCCCTGCTGCAGTCCCTGCGTCCCGCCGCCCGGTCGCTCAGGACCGCATCGCGTCGCGCCCTTCCCCTGTTCACCGGGCTCGATCCCTCCATCGACCGGCTCGAGAAGCGCATCCTCCCGGCGGTCCTCGCGGTCGATCCGGTGACGGAGAAGCCGACGTCGACCATGATCGGCGGCGCCTTCGCGCACCTCGGCAGCGTCGCGGGGCAGATGGACGGTCAGGGTCACATGCTGCGCTTCCCGGTCACGTCCGGATCCGCCCCCCTGGCGTCGCTTCCGTGTCAGCTCTACTTCAACAACCCCGACTCGAGCGAGCTCATCGCCTGCAGCAGCGTCAACGACGCCCTGCAGTCCTACCTCGCCTACAAGCCGCTCAGCCCGCTGCCGGGCTCGGCCGACGGCGGCGACGCGAACGGAGGCGGAAGGTAGATGGCCGACGTCGATCCCCGCAACGAGCTCGCGGAGGGCTTCAACCGCGCCCGGCTGCGCATCGAGCTACGACGCGGCATGCGCCCGGGCCTGTGGGTCGTCGCGGCCACGCTGGCCGCCGTCGCCGGCTTCGGCTACATGGTGCTGCAGATCGCACCCACCCTCATCAACTCGAGCTACACGGCGAAACTCGCCGTGGACGACGCGAGCTACGTGGTGCCCGGCGTCAACGAGGTGCGGATAAAGGGCCTGCCCGCCGGGACGATCGAGGCCGTCGAGCGCAAGGACGGCCTACCGGTCCTCAAGGTCTCGGTCGAATCCCGCTACGGACGCATCTACCGGGATGCGCGTGCGCAGCTTCGGCCGGAGACGGCGCTCAACAACCTCTACCTCGACATCGTCGACCGAGGGACCGAAGCGGCCGGAGAGCTGGGTGAGGATGACGTCCTCGCCGCGGTCCAGACCGAGACGCCGGTCGACGCTGCCGACGTCCTCAACGTCTTCGAGGCGGACGAGCGACAGAGCCTGCGGACGCTGCTCGACGACCTCGGGAGCGGCCTCGACGACGGGGGCCGCAGCCTGCGGGCGATCTTCGTCCAGGCCGTGCCGTTCCTCCAGGCCGCCGGCGAGATCTCCGACCAGGTCGCCAGGCGCTCGGGCAACGTCCGGCGGCTCGTGCACAACGCGAACGTCTTGACCAGATCTCTCGGGGATCGTGAACGCGAGCTCCGGACACTGCTCGTCGAGGGTGGGCAGACGTTGCGGACCCTCCAGGCGGGCTCGGCCGATCTCGACGCGACGCTGCGCGAACTGCCGGCGACGCTCGCCGCTGTCCAGCAGGGCTTCCCCGCCGTGCGGGGCACGCTGGACACCGTCGACACGGCGTTGCGCTCCCTCTACCCGGTCGCCGACGAGCTGCGGCCGTCGCTGTCCGCGCTCTCGCGGCTGGCCTCCGCGGCGCGTCCGGCCGTGAGCAGCCTGCGGAAGCCGGTGACCTCGCTGGTGCCGTTCGCGCAGAGCCTGCGCCCGCTGTCGCGGGACCTCGATCGCACGACGCGCGCTCTCGCACCCCAGGTCGACACCTTCGACTACGTGACCGACCTCCTCGTGAAATGCGAGACCGGCGTGCAGAACTTCTTCCAGTGGAACGTCTCGATCAGCAAGTTCGGTGATGCGCGCGGACCCGTGCCCCGCGGCAACGTCGTCTTCGGACCGTCCGCGGCCGGTGGCGCGCTGCGCGACCCGGGCGAGTACGTCCCGCCGTCATGCGCCCCCGGCAAGCCCGTCGGCGGACGCGAAGCCCGCGTCGAGGACCAGCGCTGATGCGCGGCGCGATCGTCAACTTCCGCGGCCACCTCCTCGTCACCATCGTGGCCATCGTCGTCGCGGCGGGATTCCTGCTCGGCCTCGCGGCGATGGGGGGCTACTTCCGTGGAGGGGACGGCTTCAAGTTGCGTGCGCTCGTCCCGACGACGGCGTCCATGACCGACGGCTCGCGGGTCACCATGGCGGGCGTCACGGTCGGCCGGGTCGTCGGCGTGCGGTCGGAGGGCTACGCGACGCTGCTCTCGATGGAGATCGACGACGCCCGGGTCCTGCCCCTCCCGGCCGATACCCGGGTGACCCTGCGCCAGCGCACACCGGTCGGCGAGAACTACATCACCCTGGAGAAGGGCGATCTGCCCAGCACGGTCGACGAGAACACGATCCTGCCGGTCGGCAACGCCAGCGAGTACGTCGACGTCGACGAGGTCCTCTCGGTGTTGCAGGGTGACACCAGGCTGCGTACCCGGCAGTTCATCCAGGAGGCGGGCGGGGCCCTGAACACGCGTGGCGCGGCGCTCAACATGGTGCTGGGCCGGACGAGCGAGATCGTGCAGTCTGCCGGGTCGCTGTTCACCCGTCTCGAGGAGAACCGCGAGCAGACCGCCGCGTTGATCCGTCGCCTGGGTCGCGTGTCGGCGGCCGTCGGCGAGCGCGGGGAGGCAATCCGGGTCACGGCGGAGCGCGGCGTGGTCGCCATGAACGCCCTGCGATCGCGCGACGACGCGCTTCGCGAGACGCTCGAGGCGCTGCCGTCGACGCTGGCTCAGGTGCAGTCGACGAGCGCGACGCTCAAGGCGACATCGGAGGTCGGCGCCCCGGTCCTGCGCAGCCTCTCGAGCGCGATGGTCGGGCTGCGCCCGGCGGTCCGTGAGCTGCGGCCGGCGGCAGCGGCCGGACGTAACCTCGCCTCGGAGCTGGGTCGCTCGATCACGCCGCTGGACGGGACGCTACGGCAGCTCCGCCGGACCGCCGTCCCCCTCTCCCGCGCCTTGCCGCCGCTGCGGAAGGCCATCTGTCAGGTCAGCCCGATGGTCGAGTTCCTCGGGCCGTATACGCGCGACGTGATCGGGTTCGTGGCCGGGTTCGGCTCGGCGTCCAACAGCTACGACTCGACCAGCCACGTGCTGCGCGTGCCGCTCGTGCTCGGCGAGAACTCCGTCGTGGGTCTGCCGGACGAGGTCTCGAAGGCACAGTTCACGCTGCTGCGATCAGGGCTCTTCCTCAAGGGGATGCCGTTGACGTGGGACCCGTACCCGGCGGCCGGGCAGGCCGACAGCAACCGCGCGTCCACCGCCGCCGGACTGCTCTTCGGCCGGGAGGACCTGCGCAAGTCGGGCTACCGGTACCCGCGCGTCCAGGCGGACTGCTGATGACCGGTGACGCGTCGGCTGCATCCGCTCGCTCCGCCGCAGGCTCCCCGGGTCTGCCGGCGCCCACGATCCTGGAGGCACTCCAGCAGGCGTCCCGATCCGGTGAGCCCGGCGCCCGGCGCCTCGTTCACGCGGGTGTCACGGTGCGGTTCCGTGTGCGAGGCTCGGACCGGCGCGGAGCGACGCTGCTGCTCGACCGCAGCCCCTGGCAGGTCGTGGGCGACGACGAGGGCGGGGCAGACGTCGAGCTGACGCTGTCCGAGGATCAGGCCCACCGCTTCGCGCTCGGCCGGTTGTCGCTGACCGCTGCCGTCGCCGCCGAGCAGATCGACGTCACAGGACCGGTCCGGCGCTACCTGGCGGTCGACCCGATCCTCCGACACCTGCTCGCGTCGCAGTCCGGCGTCGACCCCGACGACCTGCGCCAGGCCCGGTCGGAGCCGCCGCTGGACGGCGCCATCGATCCGGACTACCTCGCGATCGAAACCCGCGACCTCCACAAGTCGTTCGGGTCGACCGCGGTCCTCGCAGGCCTCGACCTGACCATCCCCGAAGGCTCGATCTCGGTGATCCTCGGACCGTCGGGGACCGGGAAGAGCGTGTGCCTGCAGCACGTGATCGGCATCATGCGCCCGGACGCCGGCGACGTGCTCATCCGCGGACGAGCCCTGAGCACGATGGGCCGGCCCGAGCTGCTGCGGTTGCGCCGCGAGATCGGCGTGATGTTCCAGGACGGTGCGCTGTTCAGTGCCATGACCGTCTTCGACAACGTCGCCTTCCCGTTGCGGCAGCACACCCAGCTCGGCGAGGCCGACGTCCGCGAGATCGTCGCCGAGCACCTCCGGAGCGTCGGGCTCGGCAACGCCGGGCACCGTATGCCCAACGAGCTCTCCGGCGGGATGCGCAAGCGGGCGGGGCTCGCCCGCGCGATGGCGCTCAATCCCGGGATCGTCCTGTGCGACGAACCGGACTCGGGGCTTGACCCGGTGCGCACGGCCTTGCTGGGTGACCTCCTCGCCGACCGTCACGACGAGCACGGCGGCACGATGGTCGTCGTCACCCACAACGTCATGCTGGCCCGGCGGATCGCGGATCACGTCTCGGTGATCTGGCAGGGCAGGGTGCTCGAGTCCGGGTTCCTCGAGGACATCGTGAGCTCGGAGTCCGACTTCGTCCGTCAGTTCCTCGCGGGCTCGTCTCAGGGACCGCTCAGCATGGATGCGTAAAGCCGACTTGCATCACGGATCGTGCACAATGTACGATCGCTGTCACCCCGGGAGGAGCCGGAGATCGCGTCCCGTTACGCGCTCCTCCCAGCACCGTCCGAAAAGCCCTGAAGCGGAGGAGACACCATGCACCGCATCGATGTGCCAGTCCTGATCGTGGGAGGCGGCGGCTGCGGCCTGTCGAGCTCGATCTTCCTGTCCGACATGGGCACCGACCACGTGCTCATCGAGCGCCATGAGAGCACCTCGGTCCTGCCGAAGGCGCACTACCTCAACCAGCGCACCATGGAGGCATGGCGGACGCACGGGATCGACAAGCCGATTTACGAGGTCGGCGCGCCCGTCGAGAACTACGGACACATCCGCTGGGTGACCTCCCTCGGCGGTGACGGCCCGTTCGACCGCCGCGACTTCCACGAGTTCGACGCCTTCGGCGGCGGGGAGCTCCGGGAGCTGTACGAGCGCGACAGCGCGTCGCTGCCGACGAACCTCCCGCAGCTCCGGCTCGAGCCCATCCTGCGCCGGATCGCGGAGGAACGTGGCCCCGGGAAGATCCTCTACGGCCACGAGCTGCTGTCCTGGGCGGAGGACGAGTCCGGCGTCACCGCGCAGGTCCGCGTCGCGGACTCCGGCGAGGAGATCGAGATCCGCGCCGGGTACGTCATCGCCGCCGACGGCGGCAAGACGATCGGCCCGAAGCTCGAGATCCCCATGATCGGCCCGACCAACATGGTCGACATGGTCTCCACGCACTTCTCGGCGGACCTGTCGGAGTACGTCGACGATCGCTCCATGATCACCTGGCAGATCAACCCCGAGGGCGAAGGGTCCTGGGGGAGCGGCGCGCTCGTCAAGATGGGCCCGACCTGGGACCGGCACTCCGAGGAGTGGGTCGTCCACTTCGCGTTCCGGCCCGACGACCCCGCGCGGTTCGACGAGGAGCAGGTGGTCGGTCGCATCCGGACCCTGCTCAAGATCCCCGGGCTCGAGATGAAGGTCCACAAGGTCAGCCACTGGATCCTCGACCGGATCGTCGCCGACACCTGGCGCTCGGGGCGGATCTTCCTCGCCGGCGACGCGGCCCACCGCCAGCCGCCGACCACGGGCCTCGGGCTGAACAGCGCGGTCCACGACGCCCAAAACCTCTGCTGGAAGCTCGCGGAGGTGGTGAGCGGCCGTGCGTGCGACGCGCTGCTCGACACCTACGAGGCCGAGCGGAAGCCGGTCGCGATCGACAACGCGGACTGGGCGCTCCAGGCGTTCATGAACTTCGCGCTGATCGACGTCTCGATGGGGCTCATGCCTGGCGCGCCACCCGAGGCCAACCAGGCCGCGTTCGCCGCGTTCTTCTCGGACACGCGGATCGGCGAGGCGATCAGGGCGCGGTTCGGGGAGGTCATCAACACCCAGCGCGTCGAGTTCCACGCCCATGACGTCGAGATCGGCTACGCCTACGAGACCGGTGCGCTGCTGAGCGACGGTACCCCGACGCCGGCCCGTGACCCGTTCGGGCACGACTACCGTCCGACGACCCGTCCCGGACACCGTCTCCCGCACGCGTGGCTGGACGGCTCCGAGGGGCGCATCTCCACCCACGACCTCGTCCGCCCTGGTGGCTTCGCGCTCCTCGCCGGCCCCGGCGGCGCCGACTGGGTCGCGGCGGCGACGAAGGTCGCCGGCGAGCGCGGTGTCGCCATCGAGGCGCACTGCGTCGACGGCACCGATCTCACTGACGCCGACGGCCAGTGGGCGCAGGTCAACGAGCTCGAGCCGGGCGGTGCGCTGCTGGTCCGTCCCGACCAGCACGTCGCGTTCCGGTCGATCGGAGCGGCCGACGATGCTGAGGCGCAGCTGCAGCAGGCGTTCGACGCCGTCCTGGCCCGGCCGGTCGCAGCATCCGTCTAAGTCCAACGAGGAGACAGACCACATGACTGACACCACGACCGACCTGAAGGTCGACTTCGACGAGGCACGGGTCCGCGCCCCGAGCCTCCATCACGTCAACCTGAAGACCGCGCGGCTGCAGGAGCTGATCGACTGGTACGGCACGGTCATCGGCTCCGTGCCGAACTACCAGTGGCCCGGCGGCGCGTTCCTGACCAACGACGATGCCAACCACCGGGTGGCCCTGCTCTCGCTCCCTGCGTTCCGTGACGATCCGGACAAGGCGGTCCACTGCGGGATGCACCACTCGGCGTTCGAGTACGACTCGCTCGACGACCTGCTGGCCACGTTCCTGCGGCTGCGCGACGAGGGCATCCTCCCGGGCGGCTGCCTCGACCACGGCCTCACGACGTCGTTCTACTACCACGACCCGGACGGCAACTCGGTCGAGTTGCAGGCCGACAACTACGGGGATTGGGCGAAGTCGACGACGTTCATCCAGACCGACCCGCGGTTCGCCGAGGATCCGATCGGCAAGCCGGTCGATCCGGAGCAGATGGTCGCCGCCCGTCGCGAAGGCGTGTCGGCCGACGAGGTTCACGAGCGCGCGTACCGCGGGGAGTACCTGCCGTCGAGCCCGCCCGACCTCCGGCTTCCGCTGTAGCCGAGACGCCGGCCGAATCGCCCGGGACAGAGGTCCCGGGCGGAGCCCGCCCCGAACCCACGACCGCTGCGCCCGAGGAACGACCCCATGGCCGAACCCGCACAGGCCGATCACACGCCAGGCGAGGACTTCGCCCTGGCGCCGACGCGCGCGGCCGCGGTGACGCAGGAGCTCCGGCGGCTCATCCTGTCGGGCGAGGTCCCGGCCGGAGCGCCTCTGCGGCAGGGCGAGATCGCGGCCCGCTTCCGCGTCAGCACGACGCCCGTCCGGGAGGCGTTCGCGGCGCTCGCCCGCGAGGGGCTCGTCCGCCAGGACGCCCACCGCGGAGTGGTCGTGTTCCTGCCGTCACTCGACGACCTGGCGCACAACTACGAGATCCGGCTCGCCCTCGAGCCCCTGGCCGCCGGGCACGCAGCGACGGAGCTCACCTCCGCGGGCCGCGAGCGGCTCACGAAACTCGTCGCGCAGATGCGACGCGCGATGGAGGCCGGCGACATCGCCCACTACGGCGATGTCCTCAACGCCCGGTTTCACGCGACGGTGAACGAGGCTGCGCGCCGCCCCAGACTGGCCGACATGATCGAGGCGCTCCGTGACGCGGCGAAGGTCTACACGCAGGTGCTGATCCTCCATCCGCAGCCGCCGAGCTATGTCGACATGGCGCACCGCGAGCACGAGGAGATCGTCGACGCTCTCTGCGCTCGTGCGCCGCGACGCGCTGCGACGGCGATGGCCCGCCATCTCGAGCACAACCGCGACCAGCTGTTCCGGCAGGTCACGAGATAAGGCGTCGCGATCCGCCGCTCGCCGGCGCGGACCGTCAAGCCGTCGCGTCGAGGGCCGCGAGGATCTGATCGCGGTTGTGCTGCAGGTGCTTCGTCATCGCCTTGGCGGCGCGCTTGGGCGCGTTGGCGCGCAACGCGGCGACGATGTCCTCGTGCTCCGTCTGCGCAGCCTCCAGATACTCCGGCGGCTGGGGGCGGAGCGCGAGCAGCTGCACGTAGGCGGAACTGGCGTCGCGGAGGCCCTGGATCAGCTCGAACAACCGCGGACGCTGGGCCGCGGCGTAGATCGCTGCGTGGAACCTCGGGTTGAGGACCGCCCCGTAGCGGGGCCGGTCCTTGAGCAGCGACGCGCGCATCTCGACGAGGAGCGCGTCGAGCTGGTCGAGCTCCTCGGCCGAGATGGTGCTGGCCGCGATCTCTGTCGCGAGCGGCTCGAGCGCCAGCCTGATCTCGTAGTTCTGGACGAGGTCGTCATGCGAGGGCACGAAGACCACGACGCCCCGGTGCGCGTCCTGTCGGACGAACCCCTCGCTCGCCAAGGAGGTGAAGGCCTCGCGGACCGGCGTCGTGCTGACCTTGAACCAGGAGGCCACCTCCATCTGGCGCAGACGCGTGCCGGCGGGGATCTCGCCGGACCGGATCCGGCGGCGGAGCTCATCCGCCACGGCGGCCGCCCGGGTCAGCGCAAGCGGATAGACGTCGGGTTGGGGCGTCATCGAACGCATTATGCATCAGGGGTCGGTCCGGATGGCCTTGAAGGCCGGGCTGTGCCGGTGGGCGCCGTTCTAGCTCGCGTAGTCGACGAACCAGTCGAACGCCGTGGGGTTGGCGAGCGCGTCGCGGCTGACGACGCTTGCCGGGTCGCGGCCCATGAGGAGCTTCTTGATCGGCACCTCGAGCGCCTTGCCGGTGAGCGTCCGGGGGATCTCGGGGACCGCGACTAGCTCGTCGGGCACGTGGCGCGGTGAGGCGTCGCGACGGACGGCGGCGATGACGGCCCGGGTGAGCTCGTCGTCGACGATGGCCCCGTCGGCGAGGACGACGAACATGGTCATCCGCGAGTCGCCGCTGCCGTCGGCGGGCGGCACGTCGACCACGAGGGCGTCGGTGATCTGGTCGAGGCCGCGGACCGCCGCGTAGATCTCCGCGGTGCCCATCCGGATGCCGCCGCGGTTGATCGTGGAGTCCGATCGCCCGTAGATGACGGAGGACCCGGTCGGTGTGATGCGGATCCAGTCGCCCTGACGCCAGACGGGCGGCGAGACGTCGTAGTGCTCGAAGTAGGACTCGCGGTACCGCTCGTCGCCGGGGTCGTTCCAGAAGCCGACGGGCATCGAGGGCATCGGCTGCGTGATGACGAGCTCGCCCACCTCGTCGACGACCGGGTTGCCGTCCTCGTCCCAGGCTTCGGCGGCGACGCCGAGGCAGCGGGCCTGGAGCTCGCCCGCCCGGACGGGAAGGATGTCGCTGCCTCCGACGAAGCCGCTGGCGATGTCGGTGCCGCCGGACGTGGAGAACAGCCAGGTGTCGGGTCCGACATGGTCGTAGACCCAGCGGAAGCCTTCTGGAGAGAGCGGCGACCCGGTCGAGCCGACGGCGCGTAGCCGGGACAGGTCGTGATCGTTCTCGGGGGCCAGGCCGGACTTCAGGCAACCGTGGAGGTAGGCGGCCCCGGTGCCGAACAGCGTGATGCCGGCCTCGTCGATGAGACCCCACAGGACGTCGAGATCGGGATGCCCGACGCTCCCGTCATAGAGGACGATCGAGGCGTCGGTGAGGAGGACGCCCACCAGGAGGTTCCACATGACCCAGCCCGTCGTCGTCGTCCACAGCACGCGGTCGTCGGGACCGACGGCCTGTCCGATGCGCCAGACCTTGAGGTGCTCGAGGAGCACGCCGCCGTGTCCGTGGACGATTGCCTTGGGGAGGCCGGTGGTGCCGGAGCTGTAGAGGATCCACAGCGGGTGGTCGAACGGCACCCGCTCGAAGGTCAGCGGGATGTCGGAGGCCGGGAAAGTCTCGTCCCAGTCCCCGTCCTGTCCGAGGTACGGCAGCCGGACGGTCCGCTTGAGCGTCGGGAGGGCGGCGGCGATCTCGTCGGCGATGGCGGTGCGATCGAAGGTCTTGCCGTTGTAGCGGTACCCGTCGCAGGTCAGGAGCACGGTGGGCCCGATCTGCGCGAACCGGTCGATCACGGTGCGGGTCCCGAAGTCCGGGGAGCAGCAGGACCAGATCGCGCCGAGGGAGGCGGTGGCGAGGAAGGCCGCGATGGTGTGCGGGCCGTTGGGGAGATAGCCGGCCACCCGGTCTCCGCGCCGGACGCCCATCCGCTCCAGTCCGGCCCGGATGCGCGCGGTCTCGCCGTGCAGGTCGTCCCAGGTCCACGCGTCGAGGTCGACGCCCTCGCCCGCGAACCGGATCGCGATCTGGTCACCTGTCGCGTCGCGGAAGACGTGCTCGGGCATGGAGAGCCGGACGTGCGGGAACCACCGGGCGCCGGGCATCGTGGCCTCGGCGAGTGCGACGGACGGGTCGCCGTCGGCCTGGACGTCGAACCGGTCCCACAGGGTCTTCCAGAAACGGCCGACGTTGTTGGTGGACCACCGCCACAGCGCGTCGTAGTCGTCGACGCCGATGTCGCGCATCAGGGCCGTCGTCGCCGACGCGGCGATCGCCTCGGGCGTGGGAGTCCACAGCGTGTCTCCGGCCGCAGCAGTGTTCATGCGTCTCTCCTCGTCGCTTCAGCCGTGGATGAGCCAGCCGTTGGCCGCACGTGCGGCCTCCATGACCGCCTCGCTCATCGTAGGGTGTCCGTGGACCATCCGGGCGACTTCCTGGAAGCCGCCTTCCATGGCTCTGACGTTGACGAGTTCCTGGATCAGTTCGGTGGCCTTCGCGCCGATGATATGCGCGCCGAGGATCTCGCCGTAGGTGTTGTCGCCGACGATCTTGACCACGCCCGTCCGGTCGCCGTAGACGGTGCCCGCGCCGACCGCGCCGTAGGGAACCTTGCCGATGACGACGTCGTGACCGGCCTCTCTGGCCTGCGCTTCGGTCAGGCCGAACGACGCGACGTTGGGCGCGCGGAACGTCGCGCGGGGAACGTCGACGTGGACGATGGGGTGCACGTCACGCCCGGCGATGGCTTCGATCGCGGTGACCCCCTCGTCCGACGCCTTGTGCGCGAGCGCCGGGCCCGGCACGAGGTCGCCGATGGCGTAGACCGTCCGGGCGCTGGTCCGCTGGGTGCGGTCAACGTCGATCAGGCCACCGTCCGTCAGGGCGATCCCGGCGGCGTCGAGGCCCAGAGCGTCGACGTCGGGTCCGCGGCCGGCGGCGATCACCAGCCACTCGGCGGGGCCGGACTCGTCGCCAAAGGTGAAGGTCACCTCGTCGCCGGTCGTCTGAACGTCCTGCACGAAGGTCGCAGTCCGGACGGTGATGCCCTGCTTCTTGAAGCCGCGTTCGGCGAGCTTCGAGATGTCAGCGTCCTCGGTGGGAAGCACG
This sequence comes from Conexibacter sp., assembly GCA_025964295.1. Next base: position 38,018 of record JAOPZD010000430.1, on the reverse strand, counting down.
CGGTCCAGTCCTTCGAACAGCTGCACCTCGACGCCCAGGCGCGCGTAGGCGGAGGCGATCTCGCAGCCCGACGCGCCGGCGCCGACGACGACCATGCTCACGGGGAGCTCGGGCAGGGCCCAGGCTTCCTCGGTGCCGATGACGCGTCCGCCGAACGCCGTGCCGGGGAGCGGCTTCGCGACGCTGCCGGTGGCGAGGACGGTGCCGCGAGCGACGACGATCTCCAAGCCGTCGACGATGACGTTGCCGCTGCTCGTCACCGAGCCGGTGCCCCGCAGGACGTCGATGGCGTTCTTCTTCATGAGACCGACACGCCGCCGGTCAACGTGTCGAGACCTTTCGGCGGCGGGCGGTGACGGCGGTGAAGTCGACCTTCGGTGCGGAGACCTCGATGCCGAAGTCGCCGGCGTTGCTGATCTCGCCGACGATGTCGGCGACGCGCAGCACGGCTTTGGCGGGGATGCAGGCGACGTCGAGGCAGCGGCCGCCGATGTTGCCCTTCTCGACGATGGCGGTCGAGAAGCCGAGTTGCGCGGCGCGGATGGCGGCGACATAGCCGCCGGGGCCCGAGCCGATGACGACGATGTCGTAGGAGGAGTCGTGCATCAGAGGGTGAGGTCGAGGGCCGCGGCGACGATCGTCTCGGGATCGAGGCCGTGGTGGGCGTAGACGTCTTCGAGGGAGCCGGCCTGGCCGAAGCGTTCGACGCCGACGTTCGTGATGGGGATGCGGCCGGTGACGCCGAGGAAGCTGAGCGTGTGCGGGTGGCCGTCCATGACGGTGACGATCGGCGTCAGGCGGTCCTCGGGGAAGAGGCGGGCGAGGATGTCGCTGGGTCCGTCGGTGAGGCCGCGCCGGGCCTGGGTGGCGCGGAAGACGAGGTCGGGGCTGGTGAGGCAGACGACGTGCGGGGCGCGGCCGGGTCCTGCTCGATGATGCGTGCGGCGTCGAGGACCTCGGGCATGACGGCGCCGACGCCGACGAGCGTGACCTGTGCGTCGGGGCCGCCGTCCTGTAGGCGGTAGCCGCCGGCGAGCACGTCGGCGCGGCGCTGGGCGAGCGCGTCGGGGTCGGTGGGCAGGGGCGAGAGGGCCTGGTCGATGGGGCGCGTGGACAGCCGGAAGTAGCTGGACGTTCCGTCGGCCTGCCCGAGGCGGGAGAGGGCGTGCAGGAACGTCCATTCGAGGTCCTGGCCGAAGGCGGGTTCCCAGGCGATGCACTCGGGTTGCTCGATGCCGATGCTCGGGGTGTTGATCGACTGGTGCGCGCCGCCTTCGGCGGCGAGGGTCACGCCGGAGGGGGTGCCGATGAGGATCGATTGGCCGCCGGCGTACATGCCGAAGGACCAGGGCTCCAGGGCGCGGGCGACGAACGGGTCGTAGATCGTGCCGATCGGCAGCAGCGCCTCGCCGTCGCGTGACCAGGTGGCGCCGAGCTCGGAGAGCAGGTTGACGAGGTTGACCTCGGCGATGCCGAGCTCCATGTGCTGGCCGTGCTGGTGCTCGCGCCACTTGACGAGGGTCTGGCGGTCGTCGGCGAACCAGTCGATGCGCTCGCCGACCGACCAGATGCCCACGCGGTTGATCCAGCCGCCGAGATTCGTTGAGGAGGCCACGTCGGGGGACACGGTCACGATGCGCTTGGCGGTGTCCGGGGCGGCGTGCGCGAGGTCGGTGAGCAGCCGTCCGAGGGCCTGCTGGGTGGAGGTCTGTCCGACGTGGTCGCGGTCCAGTTCCACCGGCACGCTGACTCCGGTCGCGACCTCGCGCTTGGCGCGGCGCAGGGTGCGGCCGGTCTCGGCGCAGAGCTGTCCTTCGTCGCTGTCGGGGGCGAACGCGGCCCAGGGGTCCTGGGCGTCGGCGCCGAGCGTCGGGGCGAGCGCGTCGTACTCCTTGGCGCTCAGGAGCGCGGAGTGGTTGGACGGGTGGCCTTCGGTGGGCAGGGACCAGCCCTTGACGGTGTAGGCGAAGACGACGCTTGGCTGGTCGGCCTGAGCGTCGGCGGCGCGGTAGGCGTCCAGCAGCGCGGCGTGGTCGTGGCCGCCGAGGTTGCGGACGGTCTGGTGCAGGCGCTCGTCGTCGTACTCCTTGATCGCCTTGGTGATGTCGCGCCTGCCCCTCGCGTCGGCGAGCAGACGCTCGCGCACCTCACCGGCCGGGGCACGCAGCATGCGCTGGTACTCCTCGTTCGGCATGGCGTCGATGCGTGCGGAGACGGCCTCCCCGCCCGGGGCGGCGAAGAGCTCCTCCAAGCGATACCCGTACTTGACGGTCAGGACCTGCCAGCCGGCGGCGGCGAACATCCCCTGCAGCCGCTGGATCGCCATCGCGGGGACGACCCGGTCCAGGGACTGGCGGTTGAGGTCCACGACCCACATGACCTCACCGAGCGACGGGACGATCGGGTCGACGAGCGCCTCCCAGATGGCGCCCTCGTCCAGCTCGGCGTCGCCGAGCAGCGCGATCTGCCGGCCGCCGACGGGGACGTCGGTGTGCCCGGCGACGTAGCGGTGCGCCAGCGCGCTCCAGATCGTCGCGGTCGCCCCGATGCCGACCGAGCCGGTCGAGAAGTCGACGGGGTCGGGGTCCTTCGTGCGGCTCGGGTAGCTCTGCAGCCCGCCGAGCTCACGCAGCGTGGTGAGGTACTTGGGGTCAAGCTCACCGAGCAGGTAGTTGATCGCGTGCAGCACCGGTGAGGCGTGCGGCTTGACCGACACCCGATCCGGTGCCCGCAGGTGCGCGAACCACAGGGCGGTCATGATCGAGACCATCGACGCGCTGGAGGCCTGGTGGCCGCCGACCTTCACGCCCGAGGTGTTCTCGGGGACCTTGTTGGCGTGATGGACGATCGAGGTCGCGAGCCACAGCACACGGCGCTCGACTGCCCGCAGCAGCTCGACCGGCGGGTCGGTCAGCACCGGGGCGGGAAAGGTGTTCGGGGTGGTGGCCATGATCAGAGCGCCATCGCCAGCGGGTTCTGGAGCAGGTCCCTGATGCGGCGCAGGAAGCCCGCGGCGTCGGCGCCGTAGAGGATGCGGTGATCGCAGCTGAGCCGCAGCTTCAGCACGTGCCGCAGCGCGACCTCGTCCTCCCATTCGACGGGGGTGCGCTTCATCTCGCCGACAGACAGGATCGCCGCCTGCGGCGGGTTGAGGATCGAGATGAACTCCGAGATCCCGAACATCCCGAGGTTCGACACGGTGAACGTCCCGCCCGCCAGCTCCGGCGGCGTGACCTGCCCGTCACGCACCCGGCCGGCCAGACGACGGGACTCACGCCCGATCTCGCCGAGCGACTTCCTGTCGGCGTCGAAGATCGTCGGGACGATCAACGCGTCGTTCGCGGCCACCGCCACGCCCACGTTGACGTGCTCGTAGAGCTCGAAGCGCCCGTCGACGTAGGCGCCGTTCGCACGCGGGAATTCCCGCAGCGCCAGCGCACTCGCCTTCACCACCAGGTCGTTGTAGGACGGCGGCTTCTCCTCACCCGCCAGCGCCTTCAGCCGCGTGCGCAGGGCGATCGCCTCCTCCATGTCGACGTCGACACCGAGGATGAACTCCGGCGCGGTGCTCTTGGACTCCGACATCCGTCGCGCGACGACGGTCTGCACGCGGGTGAGTTCCTCGATGCGGACCTCGCCCTTCGCCGTGCCCGTGCGAGGTGTCGGCTTCTCGGCCGGCTCTGCCGCCGTGGGCGCCGCGCGGGCAACAGGCTGCGACACCGTCGAAGGTGGTGAGGTCTGGAGGCCTGCAGCGCTCTCGATGTCGGCGCGGACGATGCGCCCGCCCGGCCCGGTGCCGCGGATGGCAGCGAGTGCGACGGCATGGTGCGCGGCCATCCGCCGGGCGACGGGGGAGATGCGGGCGGGTGGCCCGCCGTTGTCGTCGGAGGCCGATGGCGCCGGAGCCTGGGGAGGTCCGTGGTCACTCGCCGACGCTGCGGGCTGCGCGGCGGGCGGAGTCGCGGCGGCCTTGTCGGGCGCCGCCGGCTGCTCGGGAGGCTGACCGCCCTCATCGCCGATGCGGGCGACGATCTCTCCGACGGCGGCGGTCTGGTTGACGGCGACGACGATGTACCAGGTCCCGGCGGCCTCGGCGGAGATCGTCATCGCCGCCTTGTCGGTCTCGACCTCGAACAACTCGTCGCCGACCGCCCGCAGGGCCCTCGTGAGCCGCTAGAATGGCTCTAGCAAGCCAAATCCATCCCGGCTTGCGTTGATCTCGAAAACCGTTGTGCGGTGTAAGCCGTACCCAGGGTTCGAATCCCTGTCTCTCCGCTTGTAGACCGATGAACACTGGGCGTCCGTGCTCCCGAGCGCTGGCACGGCCGCGGACGTCACCCCGCTGGAGAACGCTCCGCAAGGGTGACCATGTGACCACCGCCGTGATCATGCCGTGTCGTTGCGGGGCGTCACCGAGGGGGTGGGGGAGGGCGGATCGCGCTCACGTGCCCGTGGGAGTCTCAGGCCCCTGCTGCACACGCCCAGGACGACCAGCCAGCCCTACGCGCGTCGAGCCCGGCGAGCGCCAGCCGTGCCGCGACGGGCAAACGAGCACGGGCGCCTCGTCGGCAAGGACCCGGCGCTGCGGACCTGCCGCTGAGCGACGCGCCAGGTCCGATCAGGTTGGACACCTCGATCGCGCCAGCCAGTGGCCGCCGGTCCCAGCTGGCGCAACTGCCAGTACGCCGTGCCGGGTCGAGCTGCCAGACTCACGCGAGCATGCCACGCCAGGGTCCCCACGATGGTTACGATCGCGAGAACGTGCGCGTCGACCTGTCGACGTCGGCCCGCTGGAACCGGCTCACGCTGCCGTACCTCGTCGAGCGCCAGGGGCTCGACCTGGGAACCCAGGCGATCCTCTTCGAGGACACCTCGCGCACCTACGGCGAGTTGCGGGACCGCAGCCGCCGGGTGGCCAACGGGCTTCTCGGCCTCGGTCTGCAACCGATGGACCGTGTCGCGGTCCTGACGACCAACCGGGTCGAGTTCCTCGAGATCGAGATCGGCATCGCTGCGGCCCGGGCGATCATGGTCCCTCTCAACTGGCGCCTACGCGCCGGGGAGCTCGCGACGCTGCTGCGGCGCGCCGGCGTCCGCACGATCTTCGTCGAGGAGCGGTTCCTGCCGACGGTCGTGGAGCTGCGCCGCTCCGGGGCTGTGCCCGACCTGCGGACGATGATCGCTCTCGGCGACGGCGGCACCTCCGATCTCGACTACGAGGAGCTCTGCGCCTCCTCCTCCGCGGATCTGCCGGTTGGGATGGGGACGCTCGAGGATCCCCACGAGATCATCTTCACGTCGGGGACGACCGGGGAGCCGAAGGGCGTCGTCTGGTCCAACGGCACCGTCCTGTTCAACGCGATGCAGCAGGTCATTGACTATCAGCTCGGGCCGCAGCACTCGACCTACGCGATCATCGACCTCTATTACATCGGCGGCCGCCACGACTTCACGCTGCCGATCCTGCAGCAGGGGGGCACGGCGCACGTGAAGCGCTCGGGCGGCTTCGACCCCGAGGCCGTCGTGCGGTACGTGTCCGAGCACCGGATCACCCACGTGCTGTGGGTCCCCACGATGCTCTACGAGATCCTCGCGCTCCCGATGATCGGCGACATCGACCTCTCGGGGCTGGAGATGATCATGTGCGGCGGGCAGGCCGTCTCCAAAGCCACCACCCTGCGCGCGCAGGAGCTGCTTCCGGACGTCGACTTCATCCAGGTCTACGGCCTGACCGAGGGCGGGGCGTCGCTCTCGCGGATCACGCCGGCCGACGCGCGCCGCAAGCCCGGATCCGCCGGTCGCGCGTCGATGTTCTCCGAGATCCGGATCGTCGGCACGGACGGCGTCGAGGTGCCCGCTCACACCGACGGCGAGATCATCGTCCGCGGGGCCTCGGTCACCGCCGGGTACTGGGACGACAAGGAGATGACCGCGCGGCTGATCACCGAGGACGAGTGGCTCTATACGGGCGACATGGGCTATCTCGACGACGAGGGCCTCCTGTACATCTCGGGCCGCCGCGGCGACATGATCATCAGCGGGGGCATGAACATCTTCCCGGCCGAGATCGAGGACGTCCTGCGCACTCATCCACTCGTCGCCGACATCGCCGTCGTCGGCCTGCCGCACGAGAAGTGGGGCGAGACGGTCTGCGCCGTCGTCCAGCCCGTGCCCGGCTCGACCATCGACGTCGACGAGGTCGTCGCCTATTGCACTCGCCACCTCGCGGGCTTCAAGAAGCCACGGACGGTCCACGTTATCGACGAGCTCCCACGGACCGCCGGTGGCAAGCCGAAGAAGTTCCTCCTGCGCGAGTGGTACGCGAACGGGCACGAGAACGGGCGGTCCCGGCCGCGCGATCTCCTCGCGCCGCTGGAACTGTCGGTTCCGCCAGTTGCCGCACCGGCATCGATCCGGAGACAGTAGGTCGTCGCCGCCGCGCTGAGGAAAGTGCGGCGACGAGGACGAGCACGTTTCTGCGGCCGCCCGATAGTGCCCCGCCGGTGCTGTTGCCACGATTACACTGAAGCACCGGAGGAGAGAGGACGGGTAACCGTTGTGCGAATCCTGATCGTCGACGACCACGAGGTCGTTCGGGAGGGTCTGAAGGCTTCGCTGTCGGCGGATCCGCGCCTCGAGGTGGTCGGCACGTCGGCGACCGCCGCCGACGCGCTGGCTCTCGCGCGGCGGACGCTGCCCGACATCGCGGTGGTCGACCTGCGCCTCCCCGACATGACGGGCGAGGACCTCACGCGCGCGCTGCGCGAGCGTTTCCCGTCGACCGCGGTGATCATCCTCACGACATATCTGAGCGAGGAGACCGTCCGCAGCTGCCTTCAGGCAGGGGCAGCCGCGTACGTCACCAAGGCGGCCGGGCTGCCAGAGCTCCGCGCCGCGATCGACCGCGTCATGGCGGGGACCGTGCAGCAGGACGCCAATGCCGGCCCGCAGATCGTCAAGCAGCTCCACGAGCTGGTCGCTGGGCGGATGCTCGAGGCCATGCCCACGCCGCAACAGGAGCGCGTGCTTGAGCTCGCGGCGCAGGGCCTGACGAACCACGAGATCGGCGCCCGCCTCTTCATCTCCGAGTCGACCGTCCGCTTCCACGTCCAGAAGCTGAAGGCGAAGTTCGCCGCCCGGACGAAGACCGAGCTGATCGCGAAGGCGATCCGCACGGGCTTCATCGCGCCCGCCGGCGAGGCCGGCATGACGCAACCCGAGCTGTGACCGCCACCGCGGGCGGACGATGAGCGCCATGGCCCTGCGCGCCACCGCTCGCTCCGCGCCCGAGGTCGACCTGGCCGGCGTCGCCGAGACGGCGCAGCGCGCGTTCGACAGCGACGCGATCGTCGCGCTCGGTCGTGACCAGGGAGACACGTGGTCGCTGGTCGCCGCGTGCGGGCTCGACGACGTTCAGTGCGCGCGCCTGGAGCCGGTCCTCGCCGCGATCGTGCCCGACCTTGTCCGGATGGGGGAGCTGTCGATCCCGTCGCTCTTCACCGGCGGGGTCCCGCACGCCGAGACGCTCGTCCGACAGGGGTTCGCCGCGCTGCTCGGTGCGGTCGCCGAGCTGGAGCCCGGCCGGCCGCTCGCGGCGGTCGTTGCGCTGAAGCGCGACCTCGGGGCGTTCACCAACGAGGAGCTCGCGCCGGTTTTCGCGCGGCAGACGGCGATGGGCCTCGAGGGGGAGGGCGGCGGCGTCGACAGCGTCCTCGCCGCCAGGGCCCGCGCGCGGTCGCTTGCGATTCTTGATCAGCTCGTGCTGTCGGCCAACACGTTCGGGGAGCTCACGCGCGCGGTCGACGCCGTCGTGGCGCCGCTCTTCGGCGCGACCCGGAGCGGGGTGATGGTGCGGGACGACCGCCGCGACGTCCTACAGCTGCTGCCGGGCTCGTTCGGCGCGCCGGACGAGGCGACTTCCGCGTGCCAGGTCAGCGCGTTCGACCTGCGCGCGCACTCGACGAGGGTGCTGGCCACAGGCTGCTCGTTCTACTCCAACGACGTGACGGACGAGCTCGGGGACGGCGACTCCGACGTCGTCAGCTTCGGCCTCTCCCGGATTCTGTCCGTCCCGCTGGTGATGGCGGGCCGCGATGTCGGCGTCCTCCACCTCGCCGACGCGACCGACGAGTTCGCGGCCGAGGACGTCGAGCGGGCCGACGCGCTGGCCCCGAAGGTCGCGGCCGCCGTCGACCTGGCCGGCACGCGCTTCCGGCTCCGGCAGCAGCGCCAGCTCGAGGAGATCCTGTCCGACGCCGCGGTCGGGGTGGCATCGGGTGCCGAGATGACCGAGCTCCTCCCGGTGACGTTCGCGGCGCTGGCCGAGGTCACCGCCGCCGACCTCATCGCCTTCGTCCCGGTGGACGGCGCGCCGATCATCCACCGCGCCCCCGAGCTCCCCGCCGCCATCGAGCGGTCCGTCCTGGACGAAGCGGCGCAGGCCCCAGGCATCCGGGCGTACGTCGTGTCACCGACCGAGGCCGGCGGCACCGGTTGGGGGGCCCTCCACCTGCCGGCGTGGCTCGCGCGTCAGCGGGTCGGAACGCTCGTTGCGCTGCGCCGGCGCGCCGAGCCGTTCTCGCGCGACGAGCGCGGCGCGCTGGACCGGCTCGCGAACCTCGCCGCGCTGGCGCGCGCAACTGAGCGGTACCAACGCCAGCGGGTCGAGCTCGCCCGCCTGCACGAGCGGCAGCGCATCGCGGAGGACCTGCACGACGACGTCGCGCAGCTGCTGTTCGCCGCGCAGATGAGCCTGGACGCGGCGCTGGAGCGCCCGAGCGTCTCCAGTGAGGCTGGCATCAGATTGACGCGCGCGCGAGGACTCCTGGTACAGGGCGACACGGCGATCCGCACCGTGATCACCCGCCTGTCCGCGCCGCAGCCGTCCGACCTCGGGCGCCAGCTGGCGTCCCTGGTCTCGTCGGTCGAGCAGCGGTTCGCGTCCGCCATCCACCTGCGCCTGGAGGACGATACGGTCGCGTCCGCCAAACGCCTACGCCGGTCGACGACGAAGGTGCTCATGGAGATCGCGCGGGCGGTCGTGGTCGAGGCGGTGTCCGAGGACGGGCCGCACCGGCTGACGGTCGGGCTGGACGTGCTGGCGGACGGCCGCCTCGCGCTGAGCATCGTCGCCGACAGCGCGGGCGGGGAAGGGCCAACGGTGGTCGGCGATGGATGGCTCGGCCGCCAGCGCGCGGCGCTGGCGGAGCACGGGGGGACGCTGCGGCTGAGCCGCGGCAGCACAGGCGGGATGCAGCTCGCCGCGGTCGTGCCGGTCGACTACGACACCGTGGAAGGGACCGACGTCGCCGCCGGCAACGTCGCCACGACGCGGGTGCCCCCGGAGGCCCCGGAACGGAGCTCCAGCCGGCCGCCATGATCCTTGAGCGTGCGGCGGAGGAAGCCCAGACCGTGGTGGGCGCTGCGGGTGCGCGCGCTGATGCCCGGACCGTCGTCCTCGACGACCAGTCGGATGCGTGCCCCAGGGAGCAGCTCCAGCCTGACGGTGACGCAGCACTCGCCACCGTGCTTTGCGGCGTTGACGAGCGCCTCCCTCGCCACCCGGAGCAGCGCGTCGGCACCGGGCGTCGCCAGCGCACTCGTCGCGCGGCACGCGTCCTCGGGAAGCTCGACGGAGATGGTCAGAGGGAACTCGTCGCGTGCCGCCGAAGCGATCGTCTGCAGACGGCCGCACAGGTCGTCCTCCACCGGTCGGTCCACCCGGTGGACGGCGTCCCGGATCGCACTCGTCCCGCGGACGACGAGGCCGCGGGCGCGCTGCACGTCGCGCGTCGTCTCCGCGTCCAGGTCGCGCGACCCGGCGAGGACCGCGTCGATCTCCCGCTGAGCCTCCCGGAGGATCCGCTGGACGTCGTCGTGGAGCTCGTCGGAGATGCCGCGGCGTTCCTCCCCGCGCGCCAGCCCGGCGCGCTGCTGCTGGTAGCGCTCGGTCGCCCATGCCAGCGCGGCCAGTTGGGCCAGGCGTGCGATCGCGTGCTGCTCGTCAGGGGCGAACGGCTCACCGCGTGAGCGCAGGGCTGAGAGCGTGCCTACTCGTCCGCCGCGCAGTTCGATCGGCACGTGGACCTTGGCCCAGCCGGGGTCGCCGATCGTCGTCGGAGGCACGACCGTCGCGCAAGCCTGCGGTTGCGTCCGCGCCTCCTCGATCAGGAGCTGCTCGAGGTCCGGCCGCGGATCTTCGCCCCGGCAGGAAACCGGTGCCGCGCGCTCGGGGACCAACGCGATGAAGCACGCGCCCGTCACCTCGCACAGCTCGCGAAGGGCCGGGGAGAGGAAGTCCTGGAGACCGTCGCCCCGGGCGATCGCGACAGCGATGCCGGAGAGGACACGCTGGAGCCGCTGCTCGCGGTCGAGGCGGAACGAGGTCCGGGCGATCTCCACGACCGTGGCGATGCGTGCCGCGAGCGCCTGCGCGCGGACGACGTCCTCAGTGGTGAAGTCGCCCGTCTTGTTGGCCAGGTGGAGTACGCCCGTCGGGCGCTCGCCCATGCGCAAGGGCACCGACAGCAGTCGCGCGATGCCGAAGGCGTCCGCGTAGCCCGGGCGGATGCCGGGATCGACCGGCGCGTCGTTCGAGAGATAGGGATGTCCCGTGGCGAAGACGCGGGCCGCGTTACTACGCAGATTTGTGACCGGGATCTGATAGGAGGCCGTCGTTGCATGGTCCGCATCGAACGAGCCCGGGGTCATCTGCAGGACGCCGCGGTCCTCGTCGTAGACCATGATCGCGGTCATCGGGTAGCCGAGGATCTGGTGAACGATGCGGCCGACGGCGTGCGTCAGCTCCTCGAGGTTGTGGGTGGACAGGGCGAGGCCGTCGAACGCGTCGTCGCCCGCCGCGACCCCCTTGAGCAGCGCCGGCGCCGTCCGCTGCGCCATCGCGACGCCGGCGTGCCGAGCGAAGGTTACGAGCAGGTCGGCGTCCGGGCTCACGTCGCCGCGGAAGCTCAGCGCGCAGAAGACGCCCGGCGCGGTCGCGTTGGGTTCGGTCGCAACGCAGAACGCGCCCATCACGTTCCGCTGCGCCAACCCGTCCGCCGCCTGCGCGGACAGGTCTCGGAGCGTCCGCGGACCGCCGCGCAGCATGTCCGTGTCGGCGTCGGCCAGCCCCGCGAGCAGCAGCTCGGCCGTCTCGACCGACAGGCCGCGGGTCGCGGCCGTGCGCAGAGTCCCGTCGGTCGTGCGGTCGGCCATGAGCAGCGCGTCGCAGTCCAGTGCCAGGCCGATCGCGTCGACCAGCGTGTCGAGCGCGCCGCTCGTCATGGACGCATCGCGCGGGCGATCAGCCCGGTCGTGTGCTCGATGAACCGCTCGACCAGCGCGGCGTCCATCGGCTGCGCGAAGGCGCGTTCGAGCCAGGCGCGACCCGCGAACAGGAACTCGCACAGCCCGATCACGGAGAAGAAGAAGAGCGTCGGATCGGTCTCGCGCCAGCCCTCCAGCTCACGACCCTGCTGCAGGAGGTCCGCGTACCAGTCGCGGGCGGGGACGGCGAAGGCCAGGCTCATCCGGTCGACCGCCGGTCCGTCGGCCGACAGCAGCCGCTCGTTCATGAGCCGGTTGACGTAGGGGTAGCGGACATAGTTGCGGACGATCGCAGCGACGTGGAGCTCGAGCATCTCAGACGGCGTCAGCTCGCTTAGCGCGAGTCGACCGATGTCGGCGCTCAGCTGCAGCATGACCCGTTCGACGAGGGCGTCGAGCAGGCCGTCCTTACTGCCGAAGCAGTAGCTCACCATCGCGACGTTCACGCCGGCCCGGGCACAGATCTCGCTCACGGCCGCGTGTCCCCCCGACCGCTCGTAGAGCAGTTCGTGCGCCGCCTGCAGCAGCTTCTCCGCCGTGAGGCTGGCGCCGGAGGGCGGCTCGGCCGGCGGGGGGAGCAGCGGCGCGCCCGGGGGGAGCTCGGCATCGGTGGGGGGAGGGAGTGCCATCGCTGCCGATGATTCCACCACCGCCCCTTGACATCAACTAAATGATTATTTAAGAATGGCGCATGGCTAAATCCATTCGCATCGGCTCGTGGGCGGCGTTCTGGGGCGACACCCGTTCCGCTGCCGCGCAGATCCTCCGCGAGGACGACATCGACTACCTCGTGTCGGACTACCTCTCCGAGATCACGATGGCGCTGCTGGCGCGGGCCAAGGTCAAGGATCCCGACGGGGGCTACGTCAAGGACGCCGTGGCCGTGTTGAAGCCGCTGCTGCCGGAGATCAGCCGGCGAGGCATCAAGGTGGTCACGAACGCGGGCGCGCTGAACCCGACCGCGTGCGCTCGCGCGCTGGAGGAGGCTGCACAGGCGATGGGCGTGGAGCTGACGGTCGCCGCCATCGTGGGCGACGATGTGATGCCGCACCTGGACGCCCTAGTCGCGGCCGGGCAGACCGACATGTTCACCGGCCGCGCGCTGCCCGGAACTGCGATGACGATGAACGCCTATCTCGGCGCCCGCCCGATCGCCGCGGCACTCGACGCGGGCGCGGACATCGTCGTGACCGGGCGCTGCGTGGACTCGGCCACCGCCCTCGGCCCGCTGCTCCACGAGTTCGGCTGGGGCGACGAGGACCACGACCTGCTCTCCGCCGGCAGCCTGATCGGCCACATCATCGAGTGCGGACCGCAGTGCTGCGGTGGCACGTTCACCGACTGGGAATCGGTGCCCGGCTGGGACGACATGGGCTTCCCGATCGCCGAGTGCCACGACGACGGCACCGCGATCATCACGAAGCCGGGCGGGACCGGCGGCCTCGTCACCCCGGCGACCGTGAGCGAGCAGATCCTCTACGAGATCGGCGACCCGGGCGCCTACCTGATGCCCGACGTCACCTGCGACTGGCGCGAGGTCCGGTTGCGGCAGGACGGCGCGAATCGGGTCCACGTCAGCGGTGCGAAGGGCGGAGCGGCGCCGCCGACCTACAAGGTCACCGCGACCGTCGCGAGCGGCTACCGGTCGATGACCACTGCGATGTTCGCCGGTCTCGAGGCGGCGGCGAAGGCCCGCCGCGTCGGGGAGGCGCTGATCACGCGGACCGCGCGCCTGATCGCCGAGGCCGGGTACGGGCCGTTCGACGAGACCTCCGTCGAGGTCATCGGCGCCGGCGACACCTACGGGCCGGACCGTCGCCACGACGCCGCGACCGAGGCGGTCGTGAAGATCGGCGTGCGGCACGCGGACAAGGCGGCGCTGGAGATCTTCGCGCTCGAGTACGCCCCGATGGCGCTCGTCGCGCAAGGCATGTCGGGCTTCTTCGCCGGCCGCCCGCGCGTGGCTCCAGTGATCGAGGTAGTACACCTGCTGGTCGACAAGGCGACGCTGCCCGTCAGCTTCCAGGTGGGCGACGACCGTACGGCGGTCGCGGTCGTGCCGGGCGCCGTGCGCCCCGTCGGCACGCCGACCCTGCCGGACGGGCCGCCCGCCGCGCCGGCCGCCGGCCGGACCGTCCCCCTGCGCCGCCTGGCCTACGGCCGCAGCGGCGACAAGGGCGATCAGGCCAACATCGGGATCATCGCCCGGCGCCCGGAGTTCACGGCCGTCATCCAGGAGCAGGTCACGGCAGCGCGCGTCGCCGCGTTCTTCGCCCAGTACCTGACCGGCGGCGTGCGCCGCTGGGAGCTCCCCGGCCTGCACGCGCTGAACTTCCTGCTCGACGGCGTCCTCGGAGGCGCGGGCGGCACCTCGACGCTACGGTACGACCCGCAGGCGAAGACCTATGCCGCGATGCTGCTCGAGCTCCCGATCGTCGTCCCCGCCGAGTGGGACGCGTCTGGCCTGCTGCTGTCCGCGCCGGCCGCCGGCACCGCGGTCCTCGCGTGAGCCTCCCTGCGAAGGTCCTCGTCGCCAACCGCGGGGAGATCGCGGTGCGGATCATCGCGACGCTCAAGCGCCTCGGGATCGGCAGCGTCGCCGTCTACCACCCGGTCGACGCGGGCGGCCTGGCCGTGCGCGAGGCCGACGAAGCCGTGGAGCTGCGCGGGGAGCCGCCCGTGGCCGCCTACCTCGACATCGACCAGCTCGTGGCGGCCTGCCTGGCCTCCGGCGCGGACGCCGTGCATCCGGGATTCGGGTTCCTCGCCGAGAACGCGGCGTTCCCCGAGGCCCTGGACGCGGCCGGCGTCACCTGGATCGGGCCGCCCCCGGCGGCGATGCGCGCGATGGGGGACAAGATCGAGGCCAAGCGCCTAGCGCGCGAGGCCGGCGTCCCGACGCTGCCCGGCTCCGAGGGCGCGCTGGCCGACGTCGAGGAGGCCGTCCGCGAGGCGGCGCGCATCGGCTACCCCGTGCTGCTGAAGGCGAGCGCCGGCGGCGGCGGGAAGGGCATGCGCGTCGCACGTCACCCCGACGACTGCCGTGAGGCGTTCACGCGCGCGTCCGCCGAGGCCGAAGCGAGCTTCGGCGACGGCCGGATGTTCGTCGAGCGCTACATCGAGCGGCCGCGGCACATCGAGGTGCAGGTCCTCGCCGACGCGCACGGCACGATCGTGCACCTCGGCGAGCGCGAGTGCTCGATCCAGCGCCGCTACCAGAAGGTCGTCGAGGAGGCGCCGTCGCCGTTCGTCTCGTCGGCCGTGCGCGAGGCGCTCGGCGCGCAGGCGGTCGCGCTCGCGCGCGCGGTCGGCTACACGTCCGCAGGCACGGTGGAGATGGTCGCCGACGCGGACGGCGGCTTCTTCTTCCTCGAGATGAACACGCGCCTCCAGGTCGAGCACCCGGTGACGGAGCTCGTCACCGGCCTGGACATCGTCGCCGAGCAGATCCGCGTCGCCGGCGGAGCGCCGCTGGGGTACGGACAGGACGACATCACCCTCACCGGTCACGCGATCGAGTGCCGGGTCTATGCCGAAGACCCCGAGCACGACTTCCGCCCAGCGATCGGCACACTGCGGCTGGTGCGCCTGCCCGGCGGGGAGGGCGTCCGCGTCGACCACGGGCTCGTCGAGGGCGAGACGGTCAGCGCCGCGTTCGACCCGATGCTGGCGAAGGTCGCCGCGCACGGCAGCACCCGTGAAGAGGCCATCGTGCGAACCCGCCGCGCCCTGCGCGAGACGGTGCTGCTCGGCACCACGACGAACACCGCCTACCTCGAGCGGGTGCTCGCCCACCCGCGGTTCGCCGCCGGCGACACCCACACAGGCTTCCTCGCCGAGCACGCCGTCGCGCTATCGGACCCCGGCCCGACACCGGCGCAGGCGCGGCTGCTGATGGCGGCGGCCGCGCTGAGCACGCCGAACTTCGACACCCGCCACGACCTCCCCGAGCCGCTCGCGGCTATGGGCGAGTGGAGGCCCTGACATGGCGTACGAGATCGCTCTCGCCGACAGCACGGGCCTCGACGCCGCGCTCGCGCGCGGGGCGACGAGCGCGCGGCTGTGGCTCGGAAGCCGCCGCCACGAGGTGGCGCTAACCGCGGCTGGCGAGGCCCACGAGGTGCGGTGCGACGGGGAGGTGGCCGCGGCCTGGGTGGCGGTCGCCGGCGACAGCGTCTTCGTCCACGCCTTCGGCCGCGCGTGGGAGCTGTCGGTCGTGGACCCGGCCGAGCGGGCCCGTGCGGAGGCGGAGGGCGCCGACGCCGCGACCGCGCCGATGCCCGGAACGGTCGTGAGCGTCGCCGTCGCGGCCGGCGACGCCGTCCGCCCCGGCCAGGTCCTGCTCGTCATCGAGTCGATGAAGATGCAGAGCGAGATCATCGCCACGCGCGCGGGCACCGTCGCCCGGGTCGCCCTGGACGTCGGGGCGAGCTTCGACCGTGGAGCGGTGCTCGTCGACCTCGAGCCCCTGGCCGACCCGGACGGGGAGGCCTGAGATGCAGCGCATCGAGAGCCGCGTCGACACCGGCTCGGCCGGCTACCGCGCCAACCGCGCGCACAACCTGGCGCTCGCCGAGGAGCTGCGCCGCCGCCATCAGGCCGCGCGGCACACCCGCAGCGAGCGCTCGATCGCGCGCCTGGCGGAGCTGGGCAAGCTCACCGTGCAGCAACGGCTGGAGCTGCTGCTCGACCGCGGCTCGCCGTTTCTGGAACTGTCGACGCTGGCGGCCGGCGAGGCCTACGGGGGCGACGCCCCACGCGCGCTGGTTGTCACCGGAATCGGTCTCGTCCACGGGCGCGAGGTCGTCGTCATCGCGAACGACAGCTCCCTCAAGGGCGGAGCGTGGTACCCGCTCACCGTGAAGAAGATCGTGCGCGCGCTACAGATCGCGCAGGAGAATCGGCTGCCCGTCGTCAACCTGATCGACTCCGGCGGCGCCTATCTGCCGCTGCAGGACGAGATCTACTCGCTGGCCGGGAAGATTTTCCAGACCCAGTGCCTGCTGAGCGCCGCCGGCATCCCGCAGCTTGCCGTCGTCTTGGGGCATTGCACCGCCGGCGCCGCGTACCTGCCGACGCTGTGCGATCAGTCGATCATGGTCCGCAGGACCGGGTTCGTGTTCCTCGCCGGGCCGCCGCTCGTGAAGGCGGCGACGGGGGAGGACGTCAGCGCCGAGGAGCTCGGCGGCGCGGACATGCACACGACCGTCTCCGGCACCGCGGACTACGCCTGCGACTCGGAGCCCGAGGCCCTGGCGCTGGCACGGGAGGTCGTCGGGCTCTGGGCGGCGCCGGCCCCGCCGACGGCGGATCGCCGGGCGGTGGAGGCGCCGTTCTACGACCTGCAGGAGCTCTACGGCATCGTGCCGGACGACATCAAGAAGCAGTTCGACATGCGCGAGGTGATCGCCCGCGTCGTCGACGGCAGCCGCTTCCACGAGTTCAAGCCGGGCTACGGCGACACGCTCGTCACCGGGTGGGCGTTCCTCTGGGGCCACAAGGTCGGCATCCTGGGCAACAACGGCGTGCTGTTCAACGAGGCAGCGAACAAGGCTACGCAGTTCATGCAGCTGTGCGACCGCGACCGCATCCCGTTGCTGTTCCTTCACAACATCACCGGCTTTATGGTCGGCCGTGAATACGAGCGCCGTGGCATGTCCAAGGACGGCGCCAAGATGCTGATGGTCCAGGCGAACGTCACAGTGCCGAAGCTCTCGGTGCTGACGCACGCCTCCCAAGGGGCGGGCAACTACGCGATGGCCGGCCGCACGTGGGACCCGCGCCTGCTGTTCAGCTGGCCGAACGTCCGCTCGTCGGTGATGGGCTCCGAGCAGGCGGCGAAGACTCTCACCCAAGTGCGGGTGGCCACGCTCAAGCGCGAGGGCCGCGAACCGGCGCCCGATGAGCTCGCCGCCATCGAGCGCGAGGTCTTCGAGCACTTCGAGGCCACGAGCCAGCCCTACCACCTGACGTCCGAGCTCCGCGACGACGGGATCATCGACCCGGTCGACACCCGCAACACGCTCGGCATGGCGTTGTCCGCCGTGTCGCATACACCCACCGCTCGCACGCCGGGCGGCGTGCTGCGCATCTGACCGCAAGGAGACCCGAGATGACCGAGACCACCGACACGACCGGAACGGCCACCGACGCCGTCCGCTACGAGCGCGACGGCGCGACGGCCTGGCTGACGATCGACCGGCCCGAGGCCCGGAACGCGCTTTCTAAGGCCGTCCGCGACGGTCTGTGGTCGGGCATGCGCCGGTTCGCCGACGACGACGATGCCGCGGTCCTGATCCTGACCGGGGCCGGCGACAAGGCGTTCTGCGCCGGCGGGGACCTCAAGGAGATGTCCCACACGGCGCTGACGATCCCGCCGCCCGACTTCCTCCCGTACCTCGGGCGGACGGTCCACACCGACAAGCCGGTGATCGCCGCGGTCAACGGCGTCGCGTACGCGGGTGGCTTCCTGCTCGTGCAGATGTGCGACCTGGTCATCGCCGCCGACCACGCGCGGTTCGCGATCACCGAGGCGAAGGTCGGCCGCGGCGCCCCCTGGGCGGCGCCGCTGCCGCGCCTGATCCCGCCGCGCATCGCTATGGAGCTGCTCGTCACCGGCGCGCCGATCGACGCGCAGCGCGCGTACGAGGTCGGGCTCGTCAACCGCGTCGTCCCGCTCGATGAGCTCCACGAGGCCGCCGCCGCGTTCGCGGCGACGATCGCCGCGAACGCGCCGCTCACGGTCCGCGCGTCGAAGCGCCTCGTGCACGCGGCCGCCGAGCACGGCTGGACCGAGGCCCTGGCCGAAGGCGACCGGATCTTCGAGCCCGTCTATCTGAGCGAGGACGCGCAGGAGGGGCCGCTGTCCTTCCGGGAGAAGCGCGCCCCGGACTGGAAGGGGCGCTGACACCGTCCCGCGGGGTGTCGAGCGGGCCTGCGCGGGTGCCCGAACGGGCCCCCGGCGGCAGGTCCCTGGCGGTTGCGACAGTCCTGCCCGTAACGCTCCTCGGGGCCGCGCCGGAGGCGTACAGTCGCTCGACATGGGCACTGAGCTGCATCCGGGACCGGCCACCGGCGACCGCCTTCTCGGGCAGCGCCACGGACCCTATGCCGAGCACGTCTCGGCGGACGTCGCCGGCCGTCTCTGGGGTCAGGTCGGCGTGCCCCACGACGTGCTCTTCGCCCCGCCGGCGATCTTCCCCGTGCTCTTCGGCCGGGCGCTGCAGCACGCGCTCAGTGGCGTCCCTGACACCGCTGAGCTCATCACGCAGGAGCTGGAGCTCCACGCCGAGCTCCCCGTCGACACCGACGTGCAGCTCACGACCTGGGTTAGCGACGAGCGCGTGAGCCGGAGCCGGCGGGAGATCGTCCTCGAGTTCGACGTCCGCGGCGACGGGCGCGCGATCGCCACCGGCCGCCAGCGCATGCTGTGGCCCGCGGAGCCGTCAGGAGCGGCCCCGTCCGATGCCGAGCTGCCGACGGTCCACGAGACGATCACCGACGACGCCGTCGACGTCTACGCCGAGCTCGCCCGCGGCGCCGTCCGTCGGCGCGCGGACGCGCCGACGACGGCATCCCAGGTCACTGCCGCCCACGGCGCGCTCGCCCTGCAGACGCTGTTCCGCGCCCTGACCGAGGGCCTCGGCGTGGACGCGCTGCCCGCCGGCACCGAGGTCTCGGCGACCCAACGCGCACCGGTGCAGGTCGGCGACACGATCGCGGCGACCGTGCAGGCGCCGGGCGCGGACGGCCGCCGGCTGGCGGCCTGCGTCAACCAGGACGGCGTTACCGTCCTGGCTGCCACCGTGCTGTTGCCGCGGGCGACGCGCTGAGCCGCCCGCGGCCCTCCGGCGCGATCAGCCCATCAGGCCGAGGCGCCGCAACCGAGCGCCGACGGCCTCGACCACGCTGAGCTGCTCGGCCTGGCCGAGGATGAACATCACGCCGGTCCAGCCTGCGGACTCCAGGCCCGCGAGCTTCTGGCCCCAGCGCTCCTCCGAGCCCCACATGCACATCGTGTCGATGAGGTGATCGCTCAGCCGGTCCGGGATGACCCCGGTGTTGCGCGGCCGCGAGTTGTCGGCATGGAAGCCGTAGTCGTAGTCCCGCCACATGGCGCGCACGTCGTCCTGGATCTCGGTGGGTACACCGCGCTCGTCCAGGTCCCCGCGCATCGCGCGGTTCGCCATCGCCACGACCATGGCGCCGAGGTCGGCGCGGACGCCGTCGTGGCTCTCCGCAAGGGAGACGGACGGCGCGATCCACGCCTCCTGGCCCTCGCGGACGATGGCCGCGTCCAGCCGCCGACGCTGCACCGCCTCGTCCATGGTGCCGCCGTAGACGATGCCGTCGGCGACCTCGCCGGCCAGGGCAGCGGCCTTGGGACCGTCGGCCCCCAGGAACAGCGGACAGCCGCGGCGGATAAGCCCCGTGCCAGGAATCGTGGACTCCTTGAACGTCCCGCCTTCGCCGCGCCACGTCCCGCGGATCGCCCGGAACGCGTCCCCCAGGTCGGCGAGCTTGGCGGGCTTCAGGCCCAGGCCCCGGGCGGCGCTGTTGCCCGTGGCGATCGTGCCGATGCTGCGGCCGCCGTTGATCTCGTTCGTCGTCGCCAGCAGGTTCGCGACGACGACCGGATGCCGGACGACGACGTGGCTCGTCATCGGCCCGATGCGGATCCGCTCGGTGACGTGCGCCGCCTCCAGCTGGTGCAGATAGGACTCCTGGTAGACCGTCGGAGAGTCGGCGATACCCATCCACTCGAAGCCCGCGGCCTCGCCGGCCCGGGCCGCCGCCCGAGTCTCCTCGGGGTCGCGGGGCAGGATCATAAATCCGAAGCGCAGCATGGGCTTACAAGGGGAAGCCGACGGGGCTGCCGTCGACGACCCGTTCGATGTATTCGCTCATCCCGTAGCCCACGCGGTCACGCCAGCGGAACTCCGTGAAGCCCTCGGCCACGCGCGACTCGAGCGTGACGTCGCCCTCGAGCCGGCGGTTGCGCAGCGGCGCCATCGTCAGCACGCGCGCCTCGATGACCTCCTGGCGCGACGCGGTAGCCACGGTGATCGTCGCGCTGACCGGGTCGTGGTCGTCGGACCAGGTGGTCACGACGTCGAGGTCGAGGACGTCCTCGTACTCACCGTCCCACTGCACCACGCCGAGCCGGCGCGAGCCGCCCGCCTCCTGCATGTTCTTCAGGAGCATGATGCCGCGGTCGGGACCGAAGTTCCCGACGAACAGGCGGTAGGCCCAGATGGCCTGCCACACCCGCGGGCCCCACGAGTGATCGCGCCAGCCGTGGCCGTCGAGCTCCCAGACCTCGTCGCCGACGCGCATCGTCCCGACGACGGCCACGTGCTGGTTGAAGTGCCCGCGCGAGAAGCGGTCGCCGTAGAGCATGCGCGCCACGCCTTTTGGCGAGGTCGGCTCGCCGCCGTGGGCGGGGGAGACGCCGGTGACCGACCACTCCACCTCGCCGTCGACCCGTGGCGCCGTTGCGAACATCGTGCGGGGATCGCGCAGCTGCGAGGGATCGTCGAGGAGCAGCAGCTCGCCACGGTAGGCGATGTCGAGCCGCTCGAACGGCGCGCTGACCTCGTAGTGCAGTCCGCCGGCGTCGAACGCGTCGTTGGCGGCGATCGGTGGCCGCTTGAACTGGCAGGCGACACGGCCGTCGGGCAGGTACAGGCAGACCGACAGCTCGGCGTAGCCCTCGTTCACGCGGTTGCCCAGGCGCAGCCATCCGCCGACGCGCTGCTGCGAGTCGAATCCGTTGACGTAGACGCTCTCGTTGAACGTGCTCGCGTCATCGGGCACGTGGGGGAACTCGTCCTGCGGCACGAGCCGCATTCCTTCGGTGGCCATTCTGCCCTCCGCCTTCGCTGGGTGATCGTTCGGGCCAGCCTCCCACGCGCGCACTGCGCCCCAGGCTGGCGCAATTGCCAGTCCTGACGGGCGCCCGGCGGACGACGGCCGCTACTGGCAGAAGCGCCAGGTCACACCGGTTA
Source organism: Conexibacter sp. (assembly GCA_025964295.1). The sequence goes on along the minus strand of JAOPZD010000430.1, from coordinate 16,686 downwards.
GGCGCTCTGTTCTAGTCGGCACAGCCCAGTACGGCTGGGATGACCGGCACAGGAGGAGAGATCATGAGGATGAGCGGAGCACTCGCCACAGCGGCGGCCTGTTCGCTGACGCTGACCATGGCGGCATGCGGCAGCGACGATGAGGGGGGAAGCGCGACGGTAGCGTCGGGCAGCACGGCAGCGACGGCGGCAGCACCGGCTGCGCCCATCAAGGTGGACAAGAAGACCATCGGCATCGTGAACCTCGTCCGGCAGTCCCCGGCCGAAGACAAGATCGACCAGCTGTACTTGGCCGCCGGCAAGGCCCTCGGGTGGGACGTGAAGATCGTCGACGGTGCGGGTGATCCGCAGAAGATCGCCACGGCGGCGCAGAACTTCGTCAACCAGGGGGTCGACGCGCTCATCACCACGTCGACGGACGCCGCGGCGATCCGTGGCGCTCTCAACGCGGCGAAGGCGAAGGAGATCCCGACCATCTCCACCAACGGCGGGACGACCAAGTCGCCGCTGTTCACCGCGCAGTTCGAGGAAGACGAGCCGCTGCTGGGCAGACAGCTCGCGCAGCAGATCGCGAAGGACGACTCGTCGCCGCAGGTCGGCAGCCTCGTCACCGACATCGCGATCTCCGGTCCGGAGCGCTACAACGAGCTGCCGGCCGTGCTGGGCAAGAGCGCGGTCGTGTCGGAGCAGAAGGTCGACCTGACGAACCCGGTCGTCAACACGCAGAAGACGCTGACGGACATGCTCACCGCGAAGCCGGGCATCAAGGAAGTCGCGGCGGTCTACGACAACATGGCTCAGGCCGCCATCACGACCATCCGGTCCAAGGGCAGCAAGGCGAAGCTCTACACGTATTACACGACGCCGAACAACGTGAAGAACCTGCGCGGAAACACCGCGCTGGCCGCTCTCTCCGACGTGGATGCGCCGAAGACCGGTGCAGTGGCCTTCGACCAGCTCCTCGAGTACTTCCAGAAGAAGACCGCGATCGACCCGAACGCGCTGCAGACCGGCGACAACAAGCTGACCTACAACGTCGTCACGAAGGACAACGTCGATCAGCTCCTGGGGAGCCGTGACGAGCAGTACACGGTGACCCAGATCCTCGCCCCGTTCCTCAAGAAGTGGGCGGCGGAGTACCCCGGCTCCTAGCTCAGCGGGCGCGCCGGCGAACTGCGCTTCGCCGGCGCGCCCACGCCTCGACCTCTTTACGGACAAGGACCGCACAACCATGAGCAATCCCCAGACCGGTGCTCCCGATCTCCCGAAGCAGGCGCCGAGCACTCCGCGCGGACTGCCGTTCTCGTTCGATGACGCCCAGCGTCAGACGATCAAGTACGTGACGCTTCTGGGCTTCGTGGCGATGTTCATCCTGTTCTCGCTGCTGTCGCCCGATGTCTTCCCGAAGTGGGACAACATCAGGTCCATCCTCAACCTCTCGTCGCCGATCGTGATCCTCGCGGTGGGGCTCACGGTCGTGCTGGTCGTCGGCGAGTTCGACCTCTCGTTCACCGGCGTGGTCGCGGTGACGGCGGTGGTCGCCGTCAAGCTGATGTCGGCCTCGCATGCGAGCACGACCGTCGCCGTCCTCGCCGGCCTGGGCGTCGGGGTGGCAGGGGGCATCGTCGCCGGCGTCCTCGTCTCCATGCAGCGGGCGTCGTCGTTCATCGTGACGCTCGCACTCGGCTCGGTCTTCAGCGGCGTCGCACTGGGCATCTCGGGCGGCGGCTCGACGATCGCCGACGTCACCGTGGGCTACACGAACCTGACAGACAAATCGCTGCTCGGGGTGCCGCTGTCCGTGGTCTACGCGCTCGTGATCGCGCTGGTCGTCTACGGGCTGCTGCGGTCGACGATCTTCGGTCGTGAAGCGCAGGCGATCGGGAGCAACCCGGTCGCGGCACGGCTTGCCGGCATCCCATTGGGGACACGGCGCATCACGGCGTTCGCGGTCATGGGGCTCTGCGCAGGCGTTGCGGGTCTCATCCTCAGCTCGCAGACCGGTCAGTATGCCCCAGGCATCGCCGGGGGCCTGTTCATCCCGCCGTTCGTCGCGGCGTTCTTCGGGATGTCGGTGCTCGCTGCCGGTGTCTTCAACGTCTTCGGCACGGTCGTCGGCGCCCTGTTCATCGCGACGCTGCAGACGGGCTTGATCGTCCAGGGCATCCAAGACTGGGTGGCGAGCTGCATCGTCGGCTCGGTGCTGCTGCTGATCCTGTTCATCGCGGCCGAGACGCGCGAGGTGAAGACGTGACCGTCACCGCGCCCCGCGTCGAGGTCCGCAACCTGCTCAAGCGTTTCGGTGCCGTCCAAGCCCTCAAGGACGTCAGCGCTCAGATCATGCCCGGCGAGGTCGTCGGCCTGATCGGCGCCAACGGTGCGGGCAAGTCGAGCCTCGTGCGCACGTTCGCCGGTGCGAGCCGGCCTGACGAGGGCGTGCTGCTCGTCGACGGCGAGGAGCGTTCCTTCCGCAACCCGAGGGAAGCGCTCGCCGCGGGGATCACGATCAATCCGCAGGAGCTCTCGCTCGTGCTCACCCAGTCGATCGCCGAGAACGTCTTCGTCGGCGCGCTCCCGCGGAAGGCCGGGATCGTCACCCGCCGCGAGCTCCGCCGCAGCACGGCGGAGCTGCTCGCTCGCGTCGGCCTGCCGGATCACGACCCGGACGCCTCGGCCGCGACCCTGACACCGGTCGAGTCGCGCCTCGTGAGCATCGCCTCCTCGTTGTCCAAGTCGCCCCGCCTGCTCATCCTCGACGAGCCGAGCGCTTCGCTCCCGCTCGAGACCGCCGAGCGGCTCGCGCCGATCATCGCCGGCCTCTCCGCTGAGGGGTGCGCCGTCGTCTACATCTCCCACCGCCTGAACGAGATCCGCGAGTACTGCTCGCGCGTGCTGGCGATGCGCGACGGGGCGCTCTCCGGCGAGCTTGTCGGCGACGAGATCGAGGAGCAGCGCATGGTCCACCTCGTCGGCGGCAAGGCGCTGGCCGAGGAGCCGCCGGCCTCGCGCGGCGACGACACCAAGGGCGCCGTGATCGTCCGCGCCCGCGGGCTCTGCGGCTCCCGCGTGAAGGACGTCGACCTGGACGTCCATGCCGGCGAGATCGTCGGCATCGGCGGGCTCTACGGGTCGGGCCGTAGTGAGCTCCTGCGCCTCGTGGGGGGCATGCAGTCGCTGGGCGCCGGCACGGTCGAGGTCCGCGGCGAGAGCGGGCCGCGCACGCCGCGCCAGGCCCGCAAAAACGGCTTGGGTTATCTGGCCGAAGGCCGCAAGCGCATGATCTTCCCTCAGATGAGCGTGACGGCCAACGGCACGATCGCGGTCGTCGACCGCCTCAACCCCGTTGTCCTCTCGCGCCGTCGCGAGCGCGGGATGATGCAGGACATCGCCGCGAAGGTCGGCCTCGTGGGCGGCCTGGACAACCCGATCTCGACGTTGTCCGGGGGCAACCAGCAGAAGGTCTGCATCGCCCGCTGGCTGCTGCGCGACGTGGACGTGCTGCTGCTCGACGAGCCCACCGTCGGCGTCGACGTGCACGCCCGGGCGGAGATCCACACGCTCCTGCGCGAGCTCGCCGCACGCGGGCGCGCGATCCTCATCGCCAGCGCCGAGCCGGAGGAGCTGGCGCTGGTGTGCGACCGGGTGATCGTGCTCGCGGAGGGGCGGGCGAACCGCGAGCTGCGGGCGCCCTTCGATGCCGACAGCGTCGTCGCCGCGTCGTATGCCGCAGCCTGAGGTGGGCGTCGCGGCCATCGACGTCGACCTGAGCAGAACGCTTGGGAGCGTCCTCGAGGCCGCCGCGGCGGCCGACGGGGACCGCGCCCAGTTCCGCGTCGCGGGACGCGACCTCTCTCCCACGAGCCTGGAGGCACGCAGCCGGTCGGTCGCCGGGGCGCTGCAGGGCTGGGGCGTCCAGCGCGGCGACCGCATCGCCGTGATGATGGCCAACTGCCCCGAGTTCCTGGAGGCCTGGTTCGGCATCGTGCGCTGCGGCGCCGTCGAGGTCTCGGTGCACATCGCGTACAAGGGCCAACTGCTGGAACACGTCCTCCGCCAGTCGGGCAGCACCGTCCTCTTCTGCGACGCCGAGGTCACCGAGCGCCTGCGTGGCCTGGATCTGCCCGACCTGCGGCGGGTCGTCGTGCGCGGCGACGGACCTGCCGTCCCGGGACGGATCACCGTCGAATACGAGGACGCGGTGGCCACGGCGGGCGCCGCCGAGCTCCCGGCTCTGACCGGCGAAGACGTCTCGTCCATCCTCTACACGTCGGGCACGACCGGTCCGTCCAAGGGCGTCGTCCTCACCCACAGCGCGAACCTTCACCTGGCGGGCTGTGCCATCGACTTCCTCGGGTGGACCGCGGAGGACACGCTCTACACGCCGTTCCCGTTGTTCCACGTCAGCGCGAAGTTCACGTCGGTGACGGCCGCGCTCGTCTCGGGCGCGCGGCTCGTGGTCGCCGACCGCTTCAGCGCGTCCCGGTTCTGGGACACGATGCGGGAGGAGGGCGTGACGAGCTTCAACGCGATGGGCGCGATGCTGTCCATGATCGCGGGCCAGCCGCCCAAGCCGGGAGACCGCGACCACTCGGTGACGCGGACCTACTGCGCCGCGACGCCGCTGGCGCTGTGGCCCGTCTTCCCGGAGCGCTTCGGCGTGCGGCTCTACGAGCACTACGGCATGACCGAGACCGGCATCGTCACCGCCAACCGCGAGGGCCGTGTCGGGTCCTGCGGCCGGCCGGCCCCGTGGTACGACGTCCGGCTCGGGGACGCGGAGGACCGTCCGGTGCCCGTCGGCGAGACCGGCGAGATCCTGGTCCGCCCGAAGCTGCCGGGCATCGTTCTGCAGGAGTACTGGCAGCGGCCGGACGCGACTCGGGAGGCGCAGCGGAACCTCTGGTTCCACACCGGCGACCGCGCCCGGGCGGACGAGGACGGCTACCTGTACTTCGTCGACCGCGCCAAGGACTGCATCCGGCGCCGCGGGGAGAACATCTCCTCGTGGGAGGTGGAGAGCACCGTCGCCACGCACCCCGCCGTGGCCGAGGCCGCCGCCTATGGCGTGCCCTCCGAGCTCGGGGAGGATGAGGTGATGGTGGCGGTCGTCGTCGCCGACGGCGCCGAACTCGACATCCCCGAGCTGTTGTCGTATTGCGACGATCGCCTCGCCCGGTTCGCGGTGCCGCGGTTCGTCCGGCTGGTCGACGAGCTGCCGAAGACACCCAGTCAGCGCACCCAGAAATTCGCCCTCCGCGAGGCCGGCGTCACGGACGAGACGTTCGACCGCCTGACGCCGCGTTGAGACTGGCGGTTCCGCCTATAGGCCGCCCCACAGAGCGCAGATAGGTTGATCTGAGTGACGCCGCAACGACTCTCCTGCCCCTCCGGTGCCGCCGTCCCAGCCGGCCTCCCGGGCCCTCCGCGGATGTTCGACTCGGTCCTCGTCGCCAACCGCGGTGAGATCGCGGTCCGGGTGATCCGCACCCTCGCCCGGCTGGGCGTGCAGTCGATCGCGGTCTACTCCGACGCCGACGCCGACGCGCCGCACGTCCGGCTCGCGGACGTCGCCGTGCGCCTGGGTCCCGCGCCCGCCGCCGACTCCTATCTCGCACCCGACCTGGTGCTCGAGGCCGCCCGAGCGACCGGCGCCCAGGCGATCCACCCGGGCTACGGGTTCCTCTCGGAGAACGCCGCGTTCGCCCGAGCGTGCGCCGCCGCCGGCGTCGTGTTCATCGGCCCGCCCCCGGAGGCGACCGAGCGCCTCGGCGATAAGGTCACGGCCAAGGAGGTCGCGGTCGCCGCCGGCGTGCCGGTCCTTCCGGGGCTGCAGCGGCCCGGGCTGACGGACGCGGAGATCGTCGCCTTCGCCGAGGAGGACGCCGGCCGCCTCCCGCTGATGATCAAGGCCGCGGCGGGCGGTGGCGGGCGCGGCATGCGCGTCGTCCGCACCCTCGCCGACCTCCCCGACGCCCTGGCCGCCGCGCGCCGCGAGGCGCTGTCCGGCTTCGGTGACGACGCGTTGCTGGCCGAGCGCTACGTCGAGCGGGCGCGGCACATCGAGGTGCAGCTGCTGGCCGACGCCCACGGCACGGTCGTCCACCTCGGCGAGCGCGAGTGCAGCCTGCAGCGCCGGCACCAGAAGGTCGTCGAGGAGAGCCCGTCGCCGGTCGTCTCCGCCGGCCTCCGCGAGCAGCTGGGCGCAGCGTCCGTCGCCCTGGCCCACGCCGCCGGGTACGTCGGCGCCGGCACCGCGGAGTTCCTCGTGTCGGCCGACGACCTGGACGAGTGGTTCTTCCTGGAGGTCAACGCGCGCCTTCAGGTCGAGCATCCGGTGACCGAGCTCGTCACCGGCCTGGACCTCGTCGAGCAGCAGCTCCGCGTCGCCGCCGGCGAGCGCCTGTCCTTCGCCCAGTCCGACGTGCAACTCCGCGGGCACGCCATCGAGGTCCGGGTCTGCGCCGAGGACCCCGCGCACGACTTCCTGCCCAGCACAGGCACGCTCGTGGGCTACCGCGAGCCGATCGGCGAGGGCGTCCGCGTCGACAGCGGCGTCACCGTCGGCTCGCAGGTCACGCCGTATTACGACTCGCTCATCGCCAAGGTGATCGCCTCAGGCGAGGACCGCGCAGAGGCGCTCGAGCGCCTCGACCATGCGCTCGGCGACCTGCGCCTGCTCGGGCTCCCGACCAACGCCGGGTTCCTGCGGCGGCTGCTCCGGGTGCCGGCCGTGCGCGAGGGTGCGCTGGACACCGGCCTGATCGAGCGGGGTGCGGCCGACTTGCTGCCCGGCGACGACGAGGCGCAGGCCGCCGCCGTCGCGGTGGCCGCCGCCGCCACGCTGCGCCACTACGAGGAGGCGGGGAGCGACCCGTGGGACGCGCTCGTCGGGTTCCGCCTCGCCGGGCCGGTGCCGCTCGACTGGCAGCTGCGCGGGGCCGAGGACGACGATCCGCGCTCCGTCGTCGTGGAGGGCCCGCCGGCGTCGGCGCGCGTCCGCGCCGGCGACCGCGAGCGCGACGTGCGGATGCACGCCTCGTCGCCCGGCCGCGTGAGCGTCACCGAGGACGGCCGCACCCGCGTCTGGGACCACGCCGAGCACGACGGCGAGCTCTGGGTGGCCGCCGGCCCCGACGCGTTCCGCTTCACGCTGGTCGAGCCGGTCGTACAGGGCTCGGCCACCGCCGCAGAGGGGTCGCTCGAGGCGCCCATGCCCGGGACCGTCCTCGAGGTCCGCGTGTCCGCCGGCGATGCCGTCACCGAAGGGGTCGTGCTGATCGTGATCGAGTCGATGAAGATGGAGCTGACGCTGATCGCGCCGGCCGACGCGACGGTCGCGGACGTGCTCGTGGCGGTCGGCGACTCCGTCAAGCAGGGGCAACCGCTCGTCGAGCTGGAGGCGACGCCATGAGCATCGTGCTGCGTACCCACGCCGACCCGTCGAGCGCCGGGTATCAGGCCAACGTCGCCGCGCACGCGGCGTTGGCCGAGGACCTGCAGCGGCAGTGGGCGCGCGTGCAGGCCGGCGGGGGTGAGCGCTCCCGCGAGCGGCACGTGGCCCGCGGCAAGCTCCTGCCGCGTGACCGGGTCGAGCTGCTGCTCGACCGCGGCTCGCCGTTCCTGGAGCTGTCCACGCTCGCGGCCCACGGGATGTACGAGGACCAGGCGCCGGGCGCCGGGATCATCACGGGGATCGGCCGCGTCCACGGGCGCGAGGTCATGGTGATCTGCAACGACGCGACCGTGAAGGGCGGCTCGTACTTCCCGATGACGGCGCGCAAGCACACGCGCGCCCAGGAGATCGCGCGGCAGAACCGGCTGCCGTGCATCTACCTCGTGGACTCCGGCGGCGGCTACCTACCGCTGCAGGACGAACTGTTCCCGGACGTGCGCGGCTTCGGCCAGAGCTTCTACAACCAGGCGAACATGTCGGCCGACGGCATCCCGCAGCTCGCCGCGGTCCTCGGCTCGTGCACGGCCGGCGGGGCGTACGTGCCGGCGATGTGCGACGAGTCGGTGATCGTCAAGGAGCAGGGGACGATCTTCCTCGGCGGACCGCCGCTGGTGAAGGCGGCCACGGGCGAGGAGGTCACCGCGGAGGAGCTCGGCGGTGGCGACCTGCACACCCGGGTCTCCGGGGTCGCCGACCATCTCGCCGCCGACGACCGCGACGCCCTGGCGATCATCCGCTCGATCGTCGACACGCTCCCGACGAAGGGCCCGACGCCGTGGGAGCAGCGCGACCCGGAGCCGCCCGCCGTCGACCCGGCCACCCTGACCGGCGCCGTGCCCGCCGACATCCGCACGCCGTACGACCCGCGCGAGATCATCGCCCGGATCGTCGACGGCAGCCGCTTCCACGAGTTCAAGGCCGGCTACGGCACGACCCTCGTCTGCGGCTTCGCGCACCTGCACGGGCACCGCGTCGGGATCCTCGCCAACCAGGGCGTGATCTTCTCCTCGAGCGCGCTGAAGGGCGCGCAGTTCATCGAGATGTGCGACCAGCGCGGCATCCCGCTCGTCTTCCTCCAGAACATCACCGGCTTCATGGTCGGCAAGGAGGCCGAGGAGCGCGGCATCGCCAAGGACGGCGCCAAACTCGTCGCGGCGGTCTCGGTCGCCCGCGTGCCGAAGCTCACCGTCATCGTCGGCGGGTCCTTCGGCGCCGGGAACTACGGCATGAGCGGACGACCGTACTTCCCGCGCTTCCTCTGGATGTGGCCGAACGCCCGCATCAGCGTGATGGGCGGCGACCAGGCCGCGAACGTGCTGGCCACCGTCGGTCGCGAGACGGACCCAGAGGCGATCGAGGCGCGCAAGGTGGTCATCCGCGAGCAGTTCGAGACCCAGGGCCATCCCTACTACGCCAGCGCGCGGCTCTGGGACGACGGGGTCATCGACCCCCGCAGCACCAGGGACGTGCTGGGCCTCGCCTTGTCCGCGTGCGCCGGCGCCCCGCTCGGGCCGCGCCGCAAGCCGATCTTCCGAATGTAAGGAGCAGCATCATGAGCTACGCCCACTGGGAGCTCGGCGACGACGCCGTGGCCCGCATCACGATGGACCGGCCGGAGACCCTCAACGCGCTCAGCAATCAGCTGGTGCGGGACGTCGTCGCGGCGCTGCACGAGGCCGAGGCCGACCCCGGCGTCCGGGCCGCCGTGCTGACCGGCGCCGGCCGCGCCTTCTGCTCCGGCGGCGACCTGGCCGACATGGGCACGCGCGTCGCGGACGGCGAGCCGGGCCCGCGCCTGGACTCCATGCGAGACCTCCACGCCCTGATCGTCGGGCTGCGCGACAGCCGGCTGCCGATCGTCGCCGCCGTCCACGGCGCCGCGTACGGCGCCGGGTTCAGCACCGCGCTGGCCTGCGACCTCGTCGTGGCGACCGCCGACGCCCGCTTCTGCCAGGTGTTCGTCCGCCGCAACCTCGTCCCGGACCTCGGCAGCCCGTGGCTGCTGCCGCGCGCGGTCGGCATCCACGCCGCCAAGGACCTGATGCTGCTCGGCGAGGAGATCTCGGGCGCCGAGGCATTCCGGCTCGGGATCGTGAAGTCCGTCGCGGCCACCGCCGAGGAGGCGCTCGAGACCGCGCACGAGCTCGCGGCCCGGATGGCGAAGACGATTCCGGCCACGATGGCGATGGCCAAGGGGCTCATCAACCGTAGCCAGGCGCTGACCCTCGAGGACTCGCTGCGGCTCGAGGAGCACGCGCAGGCGATGGCCCTCGGGACGCCCGAGACGCTCGCCGCGATGCGCGCGTTCCTCGAGAAGACGGCCTCCTGAACGCAACAAGGCGGGGCTGCTGAGCCGTCCGGCCGGATCGGTCCCGGACGCGCTGCTGCACCGCCCCGCCGGGCGGCCCCAACGCGTGCCCGGACCCGGGTGCGCAGGTCTCCCGGGGTGACTGGCACTACTGACAGTTCCCCGCCCTGACCCCCGCTGACAGGATCGAGTCGTGGACTTCCAGCACTCTCCCAGGGCCCGCGAGACGGCCGAACGCCTGCGCGCCTTCGTCGCCGAGCACGTCGAGCCGGTCGAGGCGCAGATCGACGCCGCGATCGACCGAGAGGTCGGCCCGAACGTCGCTTTCCCGGACGCGCTCATCGCCCTCCGTGAGCGCGCCCAGGCGGAGGGATTGTGGAACCTGTTCATGCCCGATGAGCGGTACGGGCCGGGCTACGGCCACGCCGAGTACGGGCTCCTGTGCGAGGTGATGGGTCGCGTCGCCTGGGCCCCGATGGTCTTCAACTGCCAGCCGCCGGACAGCGGCAACATGGAGATCCTGTCCGAGCACGGGACAGCCGACCAGCGCGAGCGCTGGCTCGAGCCGATGCTCGCCGGCGACTTCCGCTCGTGCTTCTCGATGACCGAGCCGGGGACCTCCGGGTCGGACCCGACCGGCCTCGCCTGCCGCGCAGAGGTCGACGGCGACAGTTGGGTGATCAACGGGCGCAAGTGGTTCACGACCGGCGCGCTCGGCGCCGAGTTCGCGATCGTCATGGCCGTCACCGACCCTGACGACCGCCCGCACCGGCGCGCGACGATGCTCATCGTCCCGACGGACACGCCGGGCTTCGAGATGGTGCGGCCGATCTCCCACATGGGGCACAGCGCCGGCCCCGGGCACTGGGAGATCGCCTACGAGGACTGCCGCGTGCCATCCGACGCGGTCCTCGGCGCCCGGCAGGAGGGCTTCCTCGTCGCGCAGAACCGCCTGGGCCCCGGCCGGATCCACCACTGCTTCCGCCTGCTCGGGCTCGCCGAGCGCGGCTACGAGATGATGTGCCGCTACGCGAACTCGCGCCAGACCTTCGGCGAGCCGCTGGGCGCCAAGCAGTTCATCCAGGACTTCGTCGCCCGCTCGCGCATCGAGATCGACGCGGCGCGCCTGCTCACCACCCGTGCGGCCTGGGAGATGGACACGATCGGCAAGCGCGACGCGCGCCAGTCGATCTCGATCGCGAAGGTCTACGTGACGCAGATGGCGATGGACGTCCTGGACCGGGCGATCCAGGTCCACGGCGCGCTCGGCGTGAGCGACGACATCCCGCTGGCCGCCATGTGGCGCGGGAACCGCTACCTGCGCATCGGCGACGGCGCCGACGAGATCCACAAGCAGACCATCGCACGGCGCGAGCTGTCGCGTTTCCACGATCCGCGCCCCGCTGGAGTCACCGCATGAGCTACGAGACCCTCACCCTCACCCACCCGCGACCCGGCATCGCGCTGATCACGCTCAACCGGCCCGACCGGCTGAACGCCCTCACGTTCCGCATGTTCGACGAGTTCCACTGGGTGGCGGCCGAGATCGCCGCCGACCCGTCGGTCCGCGCTGTCGTCATGACCGGCGAAGGGCGAGGATTCTGCTCCGGCTTGGACCTCGACCAGGCCGCGACGCTGCCGGACATGACCGCCTCGGAGATGATGCTCGGCCAGGAGCGCTGGGCCGGGTCGATGGTCGCGCTGCACGAGCTGCCGCAGCCCGTGATCGCCGCAGTCAACGGAGCGGCGACCGGCGGCGGTCTCGGCGTGGCGCTCGCCGCCGACATCCGCATCGCCTCGCCGGAGGCCCGCTTCAACGCCGCGTTCGTCCGGATCGGTCTGTCCGCCGGGGACATCGGCGTCTCGTGGTCGCTGCCCCGCATCGTCGGGCTCGGGCGCGCGTCCGAGATCCTCCTGACCGGCCGCTTCGTCGACGCCGAGGAGGCCGAGCGCATCGGCCTCGTCAACCAGGTCGTGCCGGCCGACGAGCTGCTCGACGCGGCCTTCGCCATCGGCGAGCAGATCGCCGCCAACAGCCCATTCGGCGTGATGCTGACCAAGCGCGTGGTGCACGCCAACGTCGATGCGTCCGGACTGCGCAACGCCATCGAGACCGAGAACCGCGGCCAGACCCTGGCGACCCGGGGCAGCGACTTCCCGGAGGCGCTCAGCGCGTTCCGCGAGCGCCGCACGCCCGCCTTCACCGGAGCCTGAGGATGGCCCCGACCCTCGGGATCTCACCGCTCGGCACGTCCGTCCGCGCGGTCGGCGACATCGCCGCCGCGGCGGACCGGGCCGGCCTGGACGCCGTCTGGGCGCCCGAGCTCTACAGCCGCTCGGCCACGATCACCGTCGCCGAGATGACGCACCGCACCCAGCGCTGCAGCGTCGGCACCGGGATCGCCTACGGCGTCGGCCGCACGCCGCTCACACTGGCGGCGGAGGCCCGCGACCTGGACGAGCTCGCCGACGGCCGCTTCGTCCTCGGGCTCGGCAACGGGACGCGCCGCATGATCTCCGACTGGCACGGGCTCGACCCCGAGGCTCCGGCCGTCCGGATGGAGGAGCTCGTCCCGCTGGTCCGCCGGCTGTGGCGCCTGCACGAGGAGCCGGTCGACCACGAGGGCCGCTTCTACCGGTGCAAGCTCCGCACCACCGGGGACGTCGTCCCGCCGCTGCGCGAGGCCATCCCGATCTACACCGCCGGCGTGAACCCGCGCATGATCGAGACCGCCGGGCGTGTGTCCGACGGCCTGCTCGGGCATCCGCTGTTCACGGTCGCCTACCTCGAGGAGGAGGTCCGCCCGGCCCTCGCGCGCGGCGCGGCGAAGACCGGACGCGACGTGGCGGACGTCGCGGTCGCGAGCCTCGTCATCGCGGTCATCCACGAGGACGTCGAGCGCGCCCGGTGGGAGGCCGCCGCCCAGATCGCCTTCTACTGCTCGGTCAAGTCCTACGGGCGGATCCTCGAGGTCAGCGGGTTCGCCGCCGAGGGCGCCCGGATCCGCGAGGCGTTCGCCGCCCGGGACACGGACGGGATGGTGAGCGCCGTCACCGATGACATGATCGACGCCTTCGCCGTCGCCGGGTCCGCGGAGGACGTGCGGAGTGGCCTGCGCCGGTACGACGGGCTCCTGGATCAGGTCGTCCTCTATGTGCCGAGCTTCCGCCTCGCGCCCGAGCGCACGACCGAAAGCGCGCTGTCGCTCATCGAGCAGCTCTCCGCGGTGACCCCGGGATGAGGGCGGTCCACGTCACGGCTCTCAGCGGGCCCGGCGCGGTGCGCCTGGAGGACGACGTCCCGAGCCCGGCGCTCCGCGGGTCCGGCGTCCTCATCGACGTGCACGCCTGCGGCGTGACGTTCCCCGACCTCCTGTACACCTACGGCCGCTACCAGCTGAAGCCGGAGCTGCCGTTCTCGCCGGGCCTGGAGGTGTCGGGCACCGTCGTGGAGGCGAGCGCCGACGCCTACGTGAGCGCCGGCGACCGGGTCTCGGCGCTCCTGCCCTACGGCGGCATGGCCGAGCGCGTCGTCGCGCCGGCCGGCACCACCTTCGCGCTGGCCCCGGAGCTGGACTGGGCCCAAGGGGCCGGGCTCACCGCCAACGCGCACACCGCCTACTTCGCCGTCGCCCTGCGCGCCGGACTGCGGGAAGGCGAGACGATCCTCGTGCACGGCGCCGCCGGCGGCCTCGGCAGCGCCACCCTCCAGGTCGCCAAGGGCCTCGGCGCGCGGACGATCGCCGTCGTGTCGTCCGAACAGAAGGAGGCGGTGGCCCGCGCCGCCGGCGCGGACCACGTCGTCCGCACCACCGGCGACTGGGCAGCCGAGGTCCGTGCGCTCGTCCCCGCTGGCGTGGAAGTCGTCGCCGACCCGGTGGGCGGGGACCGGCTCTCGGCCTCGCTGCGCGTCATGGCCGAGGACGGCCGGTTCCTGGTCCTCGGCTTCGCCGGCGGAGAGATCCCGCAGATCCGCACGAACCGGATCCTGTTCGGCAACGTCGCGGTCGTCGGTGCGGCGTACGGCGCCTACGTCGAACGCCGGCCCGAGGTCGCCCAGCGGGTCGGGCACGCCGTAACCGCGCTCGTCCGCGCCGGTCATGTGCGACCGATCCTCGAGTCCCTCGTGGCCATGGACGACGTCGCCGACGCCCTGCGGCGGATCGAGGCCCGGACCGCACAGGGCAAGCTCGTGGTCGAGGTCCGCTGACGTGTTCAACCCCATGAAGCCGTACGAGCTCATCCTCGGCGTGGCCCGCGTCCTGCGCGCCGCCGCCGACGACGGTGGGCAGAACAGCGACTACCAGCGCAGCCAGTTGCTGTCGGCCTATAGCGTCGCCCGGCACCTGGCAGCCGAGGAGCGCGCCGCGCCCGACCTGCTGCGCTGGCTGCGGACGGCGCTGGAGGACCCGCTCGTCCGCGACGGCGGGCCCGACGCACTCGAGGCGCGCACGGGGATCGCCGAGGCCACGGACGGCGCCGAGGTGGGCATCGTCCTCACGACGCTCTTGACCGGGCTCGGGTCCGCGGACGCGGACGCCGCGCTGCGCCGCGAGGTCCACCGGGTGCTGGCGGAGATGGCCGACCGCGAGGTCGCCGCCCTGGCCGGGGCACAAGCATGACGACGCCCAACGACCCGGACGGCGCGCGTAAGGACGCGGCCCTCACCGTGATGCGCGAGCACGGCACCATCGGCGCCGGTGCGGCGGTGACCGACCTGCGGCAGTTGGAGGGCGGCTGGTCCCGTCATTCGTGGGCGCTGACCGTCGATGACCCCGACCAGGGGGCCGTCGAGGCGATCCTGCGTGTCCGCCCCCAGGGCGCGATCCTCGACACCGACCTGGGGCAGGAGTACCGGACCTATGCGATCCTCGCCGACGAGCCCGTCCCCATCCCGGCCGTCTACGGCATGGCCGACGACGAGGACACGCCGTTCGGCGGGCCGTTCTTCGCGATGAGCCGGCTGACGGGGTGGGCGCCCAACGTCTGGCGCCCGAAGGACCGGCGCGTGCTCGAAGCCGACTGGGATAAGCACCGGGGGTACGCCGAGGACCTCGTCGACGCGCTCGCCGCCATCCACGCGCTGCCGTCCACGCGCCTGCACGGCGTCGTGACGCCCCGCGACTTCCAGCAGACCCTCACGCACTGGCACGGGATCCAGCACGAGATGCAACTGGTCCCCGACCCCGTGATCGAGGAGGCCTACGCGTGGGCGCGCGACCGGACTCCACCGCCGGTCGAGCCACGGCTCGTCCACGGCGACTACCGCATCGGGAACTGCCTGGTCGACGACCGGCGGATCACGGGCGTCCTGGACTGGGAGCTCTCGTTCCTCGGAGACCCCCGCTTCGACCTCGGCTACATGGGGCTCGACTACCACGCCGGCAAGTTCGCCAAGCCGGGATCGTCGCTGCTTAACGCCGTCGCCGACCGCGAGTGGTTCCACGCGCGCTACGCGGCGGCCACGGGGCAGCCCGTCGACACCGACGTCGTGCGGACGTTCTCCGTGGTCGGGGCGCTGATGTTGCTGGCGATCCTCGCCACCGGTGTGCGCGTGTATTCCACGGGCCAGACGGACGACATCCGGATGGTGTGGACGCGCTTCGCCCTGCCCGGTCTGCGGCAGGACATGATCCGCCTGATGGACTGGTGAGCGCGACTGGCGCTAGCGCCAGTAGGCGGTCGCAGCCCCCGCTGACAAGCTCGCTCCCGTCTGGAACCACCGATGAAGGGACGAGCGCCGTGTCCACCTCGGACGTCGACCGCAGCAGGGTAAAGCTGGACCTGAGCAACGCCTCACGGTGGGAGTACCTGACCGTGCCCTACCTCCTCGAGCGGGGTGGCCTGGACGACGAGCGGCCCGCGGTCGTGTTCGAGGAGACGCAGCGCACGTACGGCGAGTTGCGCGACCGCGCACGTCGCTTGGCGAACGGCCTGGCGGATCTCGGCATCGAGCCGATGGAGCGCGTGGCGGTGCTCAGCTCCAACCGGCTGGAGTACATCGAGATCGAAGGCGGCATCGCCGCCGCCCGCGCGATCATGGTGCCGCTGAACTGGCGGCTCCGCGACGCCGAGCTAGGGAACCTGTTGCGTCGCTCGCAGGCCCGAGCGGTGATCACCGAGGACCGCTTCATGCCGACCCTCTCCGCGCTGCGGGACGCGGACGAGATCCCTGATCTCAGCACGATCATCGTTCTCGACAGCGACGCCGGCGACGTCAACTACGAGGAGCTCTCCGCGTCCGCCTCGCCCGCGCTGCCCGAGCGCGTGGGGACGCTCGCGGATCCTCACGAGATCATCTTCACCTCCGGTACCACGGGCACACCGAAGGGCGTCGTCTGGAGCAACGGGAGCCTGCTGTTCAACGCGATCCAGCAGGTCATCGACTATCGGCTCGGCCCCGACTGCGCGACCTACGCTGTCATCGACCTCTATTACATCGGCGGGCGGCACGACTTCACCTGGTCCGTGCTCCAGGCCGGCGGCACCGTCCACATCAAGCGCTCGAGCGGCTTTGACGCCGAGTCCGTTGTCCGCTACGTCGCCGAGCACGGCATCACGCACGTCCTGTGGGTGCCGACGATGCTCTACGACATCCTCGAGGTGCCGGGTCTCGCGGACATGGATACGAGCCGCCTGCGGATGATCATGTGCGGCGGCCAGCCGATCTCCGCGAGCATGACCCAGGTCGCGCAGGAGGCGTTCCCGAGCACCGACTTCGTCCAGGTCTACGGACTCACGGAGGCCGGGGGCTCGGTGACCTTCGTCCCCGCGCACGCCCTGCGCACGAAGCCCGGATCGGCCGGCAAGCCGTCGATGCACGTGCAGATCCGGCTCGTCGACGAAACGGGCGCGGAGGCCGAGCCCGGGGCCGAGGGCGAGATCCTCGTCCGCGCCCCTTCGATGACCGCCGGCTATTGGGACG
>JAOPZD010000386.1 GCA_025964295.1 Conexibacter sp. | reverse complement strand
CATGGCCGGCGCGCCGGCGTGCCGGTTGCCGGCCGCCTCGGCGTCGCCCTTGGGATCGAGCACGGTGCCGGCCAGCAGCGCGACGCCGAAGACGGCGGCCAGCAGCGCGGCGAAGGCGGCGACGCGCGCCGGGGCGTCCATCACGCCACCAGGCGGTAGCCGGCGTCGCCGACGGCGGCGCGGACCGCGTCGTCGTCGACCTCGCCGATGACGGTGAGGCGGCCGCTGGGGAGATCGACCCGGACGTCCTGCACGCCGGCGATCGCGGCGACCTCCTCGGTCACGCTGGCCGTGCAGTGCTCGCAGGTCATGCCGTCGACGACGTACTGGCGGGGAGTGGGGGACATGCGGTCAAGGTACCACCCGGGGGTATCCTCGGGCATCGCGATTCCTTATACCCCCCTCTGGTATCGTGGAACGCATGCCGACCGATGCCTCCCAGCCCGCGACGCCCGCCCGCGGCTACTCCGCCACCAAGGACCAGCTGCTCAAGCGCCTGCGCCGCGTCGAGGGTCAGGTCCGCGGCATCGAGGGGATGGTCGAGGACGACCGCTACTGCATCGACGTGCTGACCCAGATCTCCGCGGTGCAGGCCGCGCTGGACAAGGTCGCGCTCGGCCTGCTCGACCAGCACGCCAGCCACTGCGTCATGGGCGCCGAGGACGGCGCCGAGAAGCAGGACAAGACCGACGAGCTGATGGCCGCCGTGGGCCGGCTCATGCGCCGCGGCTGAGCGGTCGGCGATGACCGAGCACGCCGGCCACGCGGCGCAGAGCCTCAACCACACCGCCTTCTCCGCGACGGTGCACTGCCTGACCGGCTGCGCCATCGGCGAGATCCTCGGCCTCGTGCTGGGCACGGCGTTCGGGTGGTCCAACGGGACGACGATCGCCGCCTCGATCGCGCTCGCGTTCTTCTTCGGCTACTCGCTGACCCTGCTGCCGCTCATTCGGGCGGACCTCTCGCTGCGCCGGGCGCTGCCGCTGGCCTTCGCCTCCGACACGCTGAGCATCGGGACGATGGAGGTCGTCGACTCGCTGATCGTGCTCGCCATCCCCGGCGCGATGGACGCGGGCCTGGGCGACGCGCTCTTCTGGGGCTCGCTGGCCGGCGCCCTGCTGATCGCCTTCTGGGCGGCGTTTCCCGTCAACCGCTGGCTGATCGCCCGCGGCAAGGGCCACGCCGTCGTGCACGCCTACCACCACTGACATCGGCATCCGGCGTTCGTCGGGCCGCGATGCCGGGCACCCCGGGAGCGATGCCCCCCGTCCCGCTCTGCCACCAGTTCCGCGCGCTCCCCGAGCACGTGGGCGAAGCGCGCCGTGCGGTGAAGGCCTACGCGTGCCAGCACGGGGTCCTCGACCCGGAGGCGGTCGCGCTCGCGGTCTCCGAGGCGGTGACCAACGCGGTGCTGCACGCCTACGTCGACCGCCGCGAGCCCGGAGGGGTCGAGGTCTTCGCCGAGCGCCATCCCGACGACGGCTTCGAAGTCCGCGTCTGCGACGACGGCCGCGGGATGAAGCCCCGGCCCGACAGCCCCGGGCTGGGGGTCGGCCTGCCGCTGGTGGCCACGCTGGCCGAGCAGCTGGAGATCGAGGCCCGCGACGGCGGCGGCACGCGGATCCGGATGGTCTTCGCGGCCGACTGAGGGCCGCGGTCAGACCGCCGCCGCCTCGTCGGCGGTCACGCCGGTCCACGTCAGGCCGATGATCGCGATGTCGTCGCTCTGCTCGCCCGCGGCGGCGAACGCGTCGACGGCCTCCAGCAGGCGCGCGGCGACATCGAGGCCGGCATCCGCTCCGAGGCTCCGGACGGCGGCCAGCACGCGCTCCTCGCCGAAGCGCTCGTCGCGCCCGACGGCGTCCAGCACCCCGTCGGTGTGGAGCACGAGCCGGTCGCCGGGCACCAGCGCGACGTCGCCGATGCGGACGTCGAGGTCGTCGAGCACGCCGAGCATCGGGCTGATCGTCCCGACCGTCGCGCACTCGCCGTCGTGCAGCAGCACCGGCAGCGGGTGGCCGGCCGACATGACGCTCACGCGGCCGTCGTCGGTCGCCAGGACGATGCCGATCGTGCAGAGGTTGTCGTACTCGGTGCCGCGGTCGCGCAGGCGCCGGTTGAGCACCCGCAGGGCCTGGGCGGGATCGCCCGTGGACTCGATGATGGCCGCGAGCGTGTGGCGGGCCAGCGCGGTGAGGACGGCCGCCTCGGCGCCCTTGCCGACGACGTCGCCGATGATCGCCGCCCAGCCGCCGGCGAAGCGCACGACGTCGTAGAAGTCGCCGCCGACGTCGTTGGCCGCCCCCGCCGCCCGGTAGGCGACCTGGACCTGCCACCCGCGGATGGCGGGCAGCGACTGGGGCAGCAGGCCCGCCTGCAGCGTGGTGGCGATGTGGGTCTGCGCGTCGTGCAGCTGGGCGTTGTTGATGAAGATCCCGGCCTGGCGGCCCAGGTCGACGGCCAGCTGCAGGTCGCGCTCGTCGAAGCGCCGCGACGTCGAGGACACGAAGCTCATCGTGCCCAGGATCCGGCTGCCCGACGGGATCGGCACGATCATCGTCGAGGTCAGCCCGACCGTCCGCAGGATCGTCAGGTGCTCGGCGTCCCGCGCGGCGGCCACCAGCATCTCGTCGTCGATCTCGCCCAGCAGCAGCGGCTCGGCGGTGCGGAGCACGTCGCCGATGCCGCCCGGGGCGTCCAGCGCGGTCGGCCAGCGCGTGCGCAGCTCCCACCCGAGCCGGACCTTGGCCGGGTCGCGATGGGCGATGGCCACCGGCGCGATGCGTCCGCGCGGGTCGAGCAGGTCGACGCCGGCCCAGTCGGCCAGCCCCGGCACCGCGGCGGCAGCGATGGCCTGCAGCGTGGTCTCGAGATCGGACGCCTGCGCGGCGGCGCGGGCGGTCTCGGCCAGCAGCCGCTGGGCGACCTCGTTGCGCTTGGTCTCGGTGATGTCCTCGGTCAGGTTGACCGCCATCAGCACCTGGCCATCAGGGCCCCGGACCGCGGTGGCCTTGTTGAGCAGCCAGCGCTCCTCGCCGGTCGCGCGCACGACGTTGCGGACGATGACCGGCTCCGGGTCGGCGGCGTCGCCCGCGAGCAGGCGGGTCCCCGGCAGATCGCCGAGCGCCACGGGGTCGCCGTCCTCGGTGTAGACGTCGAAGCGCGCCATCAGCGCCCCGGGCGGCTGGTGGCGCAGCGTCTGCGCGTCGGGCACGCGGAGCAGGTCGGCGGCCGCCTGGTTGGCGTAGACCATCCGCCCATGGCGGTCGCGCACGGTCACCGCGGCGTCGACCGTGGAGAGGATCGCCTGCAGCTCGCGCTCGGTCCTGGTCAGCTCCTGGGCCAGCAGCGCGTTGTCCATGGCCAGCGCGACGCGGCCCGCCAGCACCTCGGCGTAGGCGACGTCGCCCGCGGCGGCGATCGGGCGACTCGGCGCCCGCGTGCCCAGGGTCAGCGCGCCGATGGCCCGCTCGCGCGCGACGAGCGGCAGGATGAGGGCCGACTGCAGAGCCAGGCGGCGCAGCAGCGCGAGGTCCTGCTCGTCGTGGGCCATGCGCCGGCGGGTCTCGTCGTCGATCGCCGCGAGGTGCTGCGTCCGCGCCGGTCCGATCGTCGTCGCCGCGGCGCCCGCCACGCCGGCCGCCGACGCCGGACGGGCCATGAACGCCGCGAGCACCTCGGGGTCGCCGTCCAGCGCCCCGGCCAGGCGGTGGATCCCGCCGTCCTCGAGGGCGACGTCGATCAGCGCGAAGTCGACCAGCTGGGACGCCAGCAGGGCCGTGACGGCGTCGGCGACCGCCTTGGGGGAGCGGTCCTCGTGGGCGATCTGGGCGACCTCGGCGAGCACTCGCATGCGCCGCGCGTCGTCGGCCAGGCGCCGGCGGAAGATCGCCATGACCACGGCGAAGCCCGAGCCCAGGGTCACGACGGTCAGCGGCACCCAGTAGGCCCACGTGCCCCACGTGTCGTTCCACGCGAGCGATGACGCGGCGATCGCGGTCACGCAGGCGCCGACGGCGGCCGTCGCCCGCGGGCCGGCCGCCAGGCCGCACAGCAGCGGCGCGGTGATCAGCAGCCCGACGAGCACCACGGTGCGGTCGGTCAGCACGTCCGCCGCCCACACCGCGGCGACCAGCGCCGCCGCGATCCAGAGGACCGCGCGCTCCTGCGCCGCGTCGGCTCGGGTGATGCGGTCGGCCACCTGACCATTCTCCCCGACCGGCGCCATAGAATCGACCGCGCACCTCGCCCGGGACGGATGGATGGACGCGACGGACTTCCGCATCGACGTAGCTCAGACGCCCGCCGCCCTGCGGCTGGCGCTGCACGGCGAGCTCGACCTCGGCACCGTCGACCAGGCGCTGGGCGCCTTCGAGGCCAACGTCGACGGCCACCCCGAGGTCATCGTCGACCTCTCGGGCCTGACGTTCATGGACTCGACGGGCATCCGGCTGCTGCTCCAGCTGCACGGCCGTCAGGACGGCCGGCGCGTGCGCTTCGCCGATCCCTCGCCGCCGGTCGCGCGGATCCTCGACCTCACCGGCATCCGGACGATCTTCGACTGGGTCTAGAGCGCGCTGAGCTCGATGCGCGACCGCGGGTTCTCGGCGTCGGCCGGCCAGAGGACGAACGTCTCGACCGAGAGCCCGTCGACCTCGCTGTCGGTCCCGCTGATGAAGGACCGCACCTTGCGGCCGGTGAGCCGCTCGATGGGCTCGCAGAACTCGCGCACCGAGGCGTACTGGAAGTAGAGCCGCGTCTCGCGCAGGCGCTCGTGCTCGCCGAGCCGGACGAGGTTGCGCTCGGCCGGCGTGAGGGTGCTCTCGAGGATCACCGTGATGACGTCACCTCCGGTCCACAGCGTCCTGACCGTCGTCGGGCCGCGGCCGAACTGCTGCTTGTAGAGCCGCACCATCTCGTTGCTGATCGCCATCAGGACGTTGCCGTCGCCGCTGGCCTGGCGCTCGGTCGCGGCGTCGAGGGTGTCGCTCGTCGTCATGTCGAGGGAGACCTCCAAAGGTGAGATGTTGGCTGTCGGCCGGCGCCCGTCGTCGCCGTGCGAGGGTCGTCTTCCCGCTCGGTCGCCGCGGCATTCCCCAAGGGGCGCGCGTGCGCTCGCGCGGCTCAGCCCGCCTGACCGCCGCCGCGCCACGTCTCGGCGAAGGGGTTCGCGGGTAATGCGCGGACGTGCGCGGCGCGGACACCCGGAGCGCGTTCTCCGGCCTCTTCGACCTCTACGTTCCGGTTGCGGCGGGCGTGTTCGCCGTCGTGGTCCTGGCGCTCGCGCTCATCCTGGTGCGCGATCGGGCACGGGCCGGCCGGGCACCGTCGCGGCGGGCGAGCGCTCCGCGGCTCGAGCTGGCCTACGCCATCGGCCTCGGGCTGATCGCCGCGTTCCTGCTGTGGCGCAGCTTCACCGTGCTGCACCGCGTCGACGGCGTCGTCGCCCACGCCGCGCCGGCGCCGCGCGCGGGGAGCGCCGGCCTGACCATCGGCGTGGTCGCGGCGAAGTGGAACTGGCGCTTCACCTACCCCGGCGGGGTGGTGGAGCAGGGCGACGGGCCGCGGCGGCTGCCGACGCTCGTCGTGCCCGCCGGGCAGCCGGTGCGCTTCCGGCTGACGTCGCTGGACGTCGTGCACGCGTTCTGGATCCCCGCGGCGCGGTTCAAGTACGACGCGATCCCGGGCCGGGCCAACGTGTTCGACCTGGTCTTCGATCCCGGCATCGACTACCGCGACGACCGGTGCTCGGAGTTCTGCGGCCAGTACCACGAGCAGATGCGCTTCCGCGTCGCGGTCAAGGCGCCGGCGGCGTTCCGGGAGTGGCTGGCGGCGCGGCAGGGCGCGGCCGGGACGAGCGGGGCATGATCGGCGCCCTGGCCTCGGCCGACCACAAGGTCATCGGCGTGCGGATGGCGCTGACCGCGCTGCTGTTCTTCCTCGCCGGCGGGGTGCTGGCCCTGCTGATGCGCTCCGAGCTGGCCGAGCCCGGGCTGCAGATCGTCTCCCACCAGGGCTACGACGAGCTCTTCACCCTGCACGGCTCGACGATGATCTTCCTCGTCGTCATCCCCATCGCCCTGGCGTTCTGCGTGTACCTGGTCCCGCTGCAGGTGGGCGCGGCGTCGATCTCGGGCCCGCGCTGGGCGCTGGGCGCGTCGTGGCTGATCGCGCTGGCGGGCCTCGTCATGTGGTCGGGCTGGCTGACGCGCGAAGGGGCGGGCAGCGCCGGGTGGTACGCCTTCGACCCGCTGTCGGACACGCCGTCGACGCCGGGGCCGGGCATGGACCTGTGGATCTGCGGGGTGATCCTGGCGACGGCCGGGTCGATCGTCCTGGGCTGGTGCCTGCTGCTGACGATCCTGCGCCGCCGCGCGCCCGGGATGACGATGCTGCGGATGCCCGTCTTCACCTGGACGGCATTCGCGACCTCGCTGCTGGTGATCTTCTCGTTCCCGTCGCTGGTCGTCGCGATGGCGCTGCTGCTGTTCGACCGCCACGGCGCGTCGATCCTCGGGCCCGTCAGCTATCAGAACCTGTTCTGGTTCTACGGGCACCCGGCGGTGTACGTGATGTTCTTCCCGTTCGTCGGGATGGCCGCGGAGGCCGCGTCGGTCTTCTCCGGCCGGCGCTTCTTCGGCTACCGCGCGTTCGTCCCGGCGCTGCTGGGCTTCACCGCGCTGTCGCTCTCGGCCTGGGCGCACCACATGTACACGACGGGCGCCGTGCCCGTGGAGCTGTTCGCGCTGACCTCGACCGCGCTGATCGTCCCGGCGGGGATCGAGTACTTCGACATCATCGCCACGATGTGGCGCGGGTCGATCCGGCTGACGACGTCGATGCTGTTCGTCGTCGGCTTCCTGGTGCAGTTCCTGCTCGGCGGCCTGAGCGGGATCTTCGTCGCGTCGCCGACGCTGGACTTCCACGCGACCGACTCCTACATCGTGGTCGCGCACTTCCACTACACCCTGTTCGCCGGCAGCGTCTTCGCGCTCTTCGCCGGCGTGTACCTGTGGTGGCCCAAGCTCACCGGGCGCCGCCTGGGCGAGGGGCTGGGCCGGGCGCACTTCTGGCTGATGGCGATCGGGACCAACCTGACGTTCCTGCCGCAGTTCGCGCTGGGCTACGACGGGATGGCGCGGCGCCTGCCGGACTACCCGAAGGGCACGGGGTGGCAGGGCCTCAACGTGCTCTCGACGGTCGGGTCGTTCCTGGTGGCCTTCTCGATCCTGGTGTTCCTGGTCGCCGTCGCGGGATCGTTCCTGCGCCGGCCCGACGCGGGCGCCGACCCCTGGGGGACGGGCTGCTCGCTGGAGTGGGCGGCGGCCAGCCCGCCGTCGCGGTGGAACTTCGACGCGCCGCTGCCGCCGGTGCGGTCCTACGCGCCGCTGGCCGACGCCCGCGAGGCGCTCGAGGACGCGGCGGACCGCCGACCGCTGGTGCCGGCGTGAGCGG
This sequence comes from Conexibacter sp., assembly GCA_025964295.1. The sequence continues at coordinate 229 of JAOPZD010000386.1, read as the reverse complement.
GCGCGAGCCGCGCATCGAGGTGCTCCCGCGCAGCAGCGTCGCCGCCGTCGCGGTGGCCTTCGGGCTGACGCTGGCGCTCGTCGGCGCGGTGATCGGCCAGGCGCTGCTGTGGCCGGGCGTCGGCATCGTCGTGCTCGGCGCCGGCGGGCTGATCCGGGAGCGGCGCGCGGCGCGGCGCATGCTCGAGCAGGCGGGCGATCGGCGGTGAGCGCGCTCGCCGCCGTCGGGC
>JAOPZD010000319.1 GCA_025964295.1 Conexibacter sp. | reverse complement strand
CGTCGCTGCACCTCAGCGACTGCCGCTTCGTCGTCCTCGACGAGGCCGACGAGATGCTCGACCTCGGCTTCCTCGAGGACGTCGAGAAGATCCTCAAGCTCTGCCCCAACGGCCGCCAGACCGCGCTCTTCAGCGCGACGATGCCGCCCGAGATCCGCAAGCTCGCCGACGCGTATCTCTATCACCCGCAGACGGTGAAGGTGAAGTCGGCCAACCTGACGGTCGACACGGTCGAGCAGTTCCGCCACGAGGTCAAGACGGCCGACAAGCCGGAGGCGCTCGTCGACGTGCTGGCCACCGAACGGCCCGACCAGGCGATCGTCTTCACCCGCACGAAGATCCGCGCGGATCAGCTCTACAAGAAGCTGCGCGACAAGGGCATGAACGTCAAGGCCCTGCACGGCGACATGAGCCAGGGGCAGCGCGACGGCGTGATGCTGTCGTTCAAGGGCGGTCGCGTGCCGATCCTGGTGGCGACCGACGTCGCCGCCCGCGGCCTGGACATCTCCACCGTCACGCACGTCGTGAACTTCGACGTCCCGGCGTCCCCCGACACCTACGTGCACCGCATCGGCCGCACGGGCCGCGTCGGCCGCTCGGGCCGCGCGATCACGTTCGTGGAGCCCAAGCAGCAGAAGGAGCTCGCGGCGATCGAGGCGCACGTCGGCATGAAGCTGACCGAGTGGGCGCCGGGTGCGACCACCGCGCCGGCGAAGGTCGAGCAGCAGCCCAAGCGCCACACCAAGCCCCAGATCTCCCGCAACGGCGACGAGCAGTACCGCCGCGTGCTCGCGGGTGCCGGACGAGCCGACGGACTGGAGGTCGCCGATGTCGTCCACGCGGTGACCAGCGCCGCCGGCGTCGATGGCGAGGCCGTGCGCGACGTCCGCGTGCTGGAGCGCTTCACGCTCTTCTCGGTGCCCGACAGCGAGGCCGACCGGATCATCGAAGCGATCGACGGCAGCGAGCTGGCCGGCCGCAAGCTGCGCGTCGAGCTGGCGCGGGCGTAGTAGGCAGCAGGGGGACGGTAGACCGCACGAACGAGCCCCTGGGCGGGTTCGTGCAGGGGCGAGGCTTCCCCCGCAACCTTCGTGGGATCGACGGCGTTCTGGGTATGGTGACGAACTGTTCATGAGCCTCCAGCACCAAGATCCGGACGCCAAGGCCGACGGGGCCGGCGGTGACACGCCCGAGGGTGTGGCCACCGTGCGCGCCTGTCCGACGTGCCAGGCGGAGCTCGCGGACGGCCAGGACTGGTGCCTGAGCTGCGGCCAGGCACAGCCGGGCCGCCTGGCGAACCTGCCGGGCAAGCGCGCCGCCGCGACCGTCCTGGCGCTGACCACCGTCCTGGTGGGCGGCGCTGTCGCCGCCTCCTACGCCGCGCTGCAGGACGGCTCCGCCGCTCCGGGCCCCGCGAACGCGACCCAGCTGGCCCAGGCGAGCACCACGCAGCCGGCCGCCCCGGCCCCCGTGCCGGCGCCTGCGCAGCCGACCACGGCACTGCCGGTCGACCCCGCGCCGCCGGCCGATTCCCCCACGACGCCGGATACGAGCAAGACGCCCGCGCCCGCGCCGGCGCCGGCGCCCACGCCGACGCCCGCCCCGCCGGCCTCCTCGGGCAGCTCGTCGTCGGGCAGCTCGACCTCCTCGCCGCCGAAGAACTCCAAGGCGGACACGCGCACGTCGACGACGCCGGCGGACACGACGCCCGAGCCGATGAAGCTCGACGGCAGCGCGTCCGCGCTCTACGACCCCTACACGCGCAACACCGCCGTCGACGGCGACGCGACCAAGACCCTCGACGGCGACCCCGGCACGTCCTACCCCATCACGGTGGCGTCGGGCAGCGGCTCGATCGCGGCCGGCATGGTGGTCGACCTCGGCAAGCAGCGCGGCATCCGCGAGGTCGACCTGACCACCAAGACGCCCGGGTTCAAGTTGGAGCTCTACGCGACCGACTCCGACGAGCTCCCGCCGGACGTGCTCGACACGCGCTGGGCGCACCTCAAGGACGTCAGCGACGTCGGCGCCGGTGCCGGCAACAAGCAGATGATCTCCCTTGGCAGCGGCACGACGAAGTACCGCCACCTGCTGCTGTGGTTCACCGCGCCGCCCGCGGACGGGCTCACCGTGCGCGTGTCCGAGCTCAAGTTGCTCGGGTAGCACCGGCCGAGCACCACTCCTTCGACGACCCCACCCGACCTACGGAGGTCCCCGCATGTCCCAGGCCACGATGACTACCAGCGAGGGCCCGATCACGATCGAGCTCTTCGACGAGGACGCCCCCAAGACCGTCGCGAACTTCAAGAAGCTCGCAGGCGACGGCTTCTACGACGGGCTGATCTTCCACCGCGTGATCAAGGACTTCATGATCCAGGGTGGGTGCCCGCAGGGCACCGGCACCGGCGGTCCCGGCTACACGTTCGAGGACGAGTTCAACGATCACAAGATCGTTCGCGGCGCGCTCGCGATGGCCAACGCGGGTCCGAACACGAACGGGTCCCAGTTCTTCCTCGTGACGATCCCCGAGGCGTCCTGGCTCGACGGCAAGCACACCGTCTTCGGCCAGATCACGGACGGCATGGACGTCGTCGACAAGATCGAGGGCACGCCGACCGACGCGCGCGACAAGCCCACCGACGACGTGCGCATCGAGTCCCTGACGATCGCCGCGTAGCACCGGACGGGGCGCGGCGGGGAGTATGGTGGTCTAGACCACATGACCGGCTCCCCGCACCGCTCGTCCAGCCCCGCTGCGCTCGGGGTCCGCGCCGCCCTCGTCGACGGCCAGATGGTCCCCGGCGACGTCCTGGTAGGCGGCGGTGAGGTGCTCGCCGTCGGCGTGGACGCCCAGTCCGGCCACGGCTCGGGCATCGCGGTCCCCGGCTTCCTGGATCTCCACATCAACGGCCTGGTCGGCGTCGACTTCCTGTCGACCGACCTCGAGGGCTACCGCGCGGCCGGCGCCGCGCTGGCCGCCACCGGCGTCACCGGCTACCTGCCGACGTTCATCACGTCGCCGCTGGGCGACTACGCGCCGGCGCTGGACGTCGCGGCCCGCGCGGCCGAGGCGGCCGCTGCTCACGGCGCCCGCATGCTCGGCGTCCACCTCGAGGGGCCGTACCTCTCGCCGCGCTGGCCAGGGGCCCACGATCCCGAGCAGCTGCGGACGCCGGACGTCGAGGAGGCGCTGGCCCTGGTCGCCGCGGGCCCGGTGCGCATGGTCACGCTGGCGCCGGAGCTGGCCGGCGGGCTCGAGCTGGTGGGCGCGCTGGCGGCCCGCGGGATCGCCGTCTCCTGCGGCCACAGCGACGCCGACGCGGAGACCGCGGACGCGGCGTTCGACCGCGGCGCCCGGGCGATCACCCACCTCTACAACGCCCACCGCCGCTGGGCGCCCCGCGACCCCGGCCTCGGCGGCGCCGCGCTGATCCGCCCCGGCATCACGGTCCAGGCGATCGTCGACCACGTCCACCTCGCGCCCGAGGCCGCCTACGCCGCCTTCCTCACCGCCCGCGACCGCTTCTCGCTGGTCACCGACGCCATGGAGGCCGCCGGCCAGGGCGACGGCATCTACCGCCTCGGCCGCCGCGAGGTCGCCGTCCACGGCGCCCGCGCCGAGCTGTCGGACGGCCTGCTGGCGGGGTCCGTCCTGACGATGGACGCGGCGGTGCGCAACCTCGTCGGCTGCGGCGCCTCGGTCGCCGAGGCGGTCTGGGCCGCGACCGGCGCACCGGCCCGGCTGCTCGGCGACCCGGGGCTCGGCATCCTGCGCGTCGGCGGCCCGGCGAACATCACCGTGCTCGACGACGACCTGCGGGTGGAGCGCACGCTGGTCGAGGGCGCGGAGCAGTTCGCGGCCGTGGCGTAGGCGCGCCGCCGGCGCCGCCGGCGCGCCAGCGCCGCGAGCGCCGATGGTCGAGTTGACCGGCGCAGTGCACGACAACTCGACCAGCATCGCGCTCGGACGGCGCGCTCAGTGCGTCTCGGTGACCTTCGAGAGCCCGAAGGGCGCGTCGGGGTCGATCCCGCGCAGCAGCGACACCTCGCGTGCCAGCTGCTGTGCGCGCACGATCGCCGGGATGCCCGCCAGTCCGTCCGGGATCGACGCCGGGATCGGGAGGTCGGCGTCGGTGTCGTGGGAGATCGCCAGCACGCGGCCTCCGCGCTCGCGCGCCGCGCCCGCGAACTCCGCGACGTCGGCGGCAGCGGGGCCGCCGGCCGACAGCGTCAGGACCGGCAGCTCGCGCCGGACGACCGCGATCGGGCCGTGCAGGAAGTCCGCGGCCGAGGCGCCCTCCGCGAGGATCCCGGTCATCTCCTTCAACTTCAGCGCCGCCTCCAGCGCCGCGCCGAGCAGCAGCCCGCGGGCGATGGCGACGAGGCCCTGCGCCTCGCCGACGACCCCGGCCGCCACGCGGGCGGGCGCATCGTCGGACAGCAGCTCGCCGACCGCGCCGGGCAGCGCCGACCAGGCGCCGTCGTCCCACGGCAGCCGCGCGTCGCCGGGGGCGCAGAGCGCCTCCGCCAGCACCGCGAACGCCGCGAACTGCGACGTCACCGTCTTGGTCGCCGGCACCGCCTTCTCCGCCCCGGCCGCCGTGTCGATCGTCGCCGCCGCCGCGCTCGCCAGCGCGCTGTCGCGGTCGTTGGTCACCGCGACCGTGGTGGCGCCCGCGGCGCCGAAGCTCTCCAGCACCGAGACGATCTCCGGCGTCCGCCCGGACTGCGAGACACCGACGGCCAGCCAGCCGTCTAGCCGGCCCTGCACGCCGTAGCGCGTGACCAGCGACGGCGCCGCCAGCGCGACCGGCCGGCGCGTCGCCAGCTCGAGCACGTAGCGCCCGAACACCGCCGCGTTGTCAGACGATCCCCGCGCGACCAGGACGATCCCCGCGGGAGCACCCTCGCCCACGGCGCCGCGAACCTCTGCGATCAGCTCCGGCCGCCGCGCCGCCAGCGCCGCGAGGACCCGCGGCTGCTCGGCCATCTCGGCGGACATCTGCGCTCCGCGGCCGCCGCTCATGCTCGCCGCTCCTGCCGCAGGCGGATCTCATAGCGGTCGCCGCGGAACAGCGACCACGCGTAGGCGAGCGGGCGCTCGTCCTCGTCGATCAAGATGGTGTGGAACTTCAGGCCCGCGCGGCCGGGCGCGACGCGCAGCAGGTTGGCGTCCTCGCCGACGATCTCGACGGCGACGACCTGCTGGTCGGCGACTGGGAAGCGCGCCCCGAAGCGCGCCTCGAGCACGTCGAACAGCGACGCGCCCTCGAGGTCCTCGTCCTCCAGCGCGCCGAAGCGCTCCGCGGCCAGGAAGGCCTCCTCCAGCGCCATCGGCTCGCCGTCGGCGGTGCGCACGCGCCGGACGCGGACGACCGGCGTCCCGAGCTCGACCCCGAGGCGGCGGGAGACGAGGTCGTCGGCGGGCTCGACGCCCTGCCCGAGGACGCGCGAGCCGGGCTTCAGGCCCCGCGCCCGCATGTCCTCCGTGAACGACGACAGCGCGGCCGCCTGGGCGACGCGCGCCTCGGCGACGAACGTCCCGCGCCCCTGCACCCGCTCCACCAGCCCCTCGGACGCGAGCCGGGTGATCTCGGCGCGCACGGTCATCCGCGCGACGTCGTAGCGCTCGGCCAGCTCGCGCTCGGAGGGGAGGGGGTCGCCCGGCTTGAGGGCGTCGATCAGGTCCTCCAGGATCGAGCGCAGCTGCTCGCCCTTCGGACTGCGGCGGGACAGCTTGCGCGGCAGCTCCGCGCCGGCGGCAGCGCGCCGGCGCGGAGTGTCGGTGGCCTGCCCGTCGCGCGGGGTCACTGGATGCCGGCGGCCTTGCAGGCGCTGGCGAAGGCCGACGTGCAGATGTCGGACACCTTCAGGAACCCGTCCTTGACGACCGTGTCCTGGACGTTGCTCTTGTCCACCGACAACGTCGGGACCAGGACCGACGGGACCTGGCCGGCGCCGTTGTCGGTCTTGCTCGTCGCGATGCCCGCCGGGACCGGCTTGCCCTGGGCCAGCGGCACGGCGATCTCGGCCGACTTGCCGGCGATGATCTTCAGCGGCTGGTAGACGGTGTTGAGCTGCTCGCCCTTGATGATGCGCTGCACGCCCGTGACCTCGGCGTCCTGGCCCGTCACGTAGAGCTTGGCCGGGTCCATGCCCGCCGACTTCATCGCGGCGATCGCGCCGCCGGCCATGCCGTCGTTGGCGACGTAGACCGCGTCGAACCCGCTCTTGCCGAGCGACGTGATGGTCTGCTCCATCTGCTGCTGGGCCTTGTCCGGGGACCAGTCGGGCGTGTCATAGGACTTGACGATCTTCGCGCCGCCGGCCTTGTAGACCTCTTCGGCGCCCTTCTTGTAGGGCGCGGAGTTGGAGTCGGTGGGGGAGCCGTTGATCATCACGATCCGGGGGTTCGTCTTGCCGGCGGCCTTCAGCGCCTTGAGCTGCTCCTGGGCCTGCTGCTGGCCGACCTTGAAGGGATCGATCGACACGTAGTAGTCGAGGGGCGCGTTGGCGACCAGGCGACCGTAGCTGAGGACGGGGATCTTCGCCTGCTTGGCGCGGGTGACGATCGAGCCGGCGGAGGCGACGTCGACCGCGTCGAGCACCAGGACCTTGGCGCCCCGCGTGATCGCGGCCTCGGCCTGCTGCTGCTGCTTGGCGGCGTCCTGCGTCGCGTTCTCGTAGATGATCTCGCAGGTCGGGCACAGCTCCTTCACCTTGGCGGTGAAGAACGGCTTGTCCTGGTTCTCGTAGCGCGCGGTCTTGTTCTCGGGCAGCAGGAGCGCGATCTTCGCGCCCTTGGCGGCGGACGACACGCTCGTGCTCGTGCCGCCGCTCTTGTTGTCGTTGTCGGACCCGCAGCCGGCGGCCAGGACCGCGACCGACGTCGCCAGCAGGACACCGGCGGTGGCCCGTGGGTGGAACTTGGGGAACATGCGCTTCCTCCTCCTCGGTGGTACGTGCCGGAGGGACCGTACCACCGGTGGTCTAGACCAGCAAGCGGAAGTGGACTACACCAGTTAGGGGCGCGCCAGGAAGTTGACGCGGGCGGAGGTGTGGAAGGTCTCCATGAAGGTGGCGCGGTCGTAGGGGCCGGCGCCCTGGAGGTCGAAGATCCGGTAGCCGAGCTGGGTCAGGAGGTCGTGGACGTCCTCGGGCCGGGTCCCGTAGTGGTCGGCGGAGCCGAGGCCGTGCTCGAAGACGACGAGCGGGCGGTAGGCGGCGAGGGTCGCCCTGGCCCCGTCGAGCACCTGCAGCTCGGCGCCCTCGACGTCGATCTTGATCAGCGTGGGCGCGTAGCCGGCGGGCAGCGCGTCGTCGAGGCGCTCGAGGGTCACCGTGATGGTCTCGGTGCGGGCGGCGGCGCCGTCGGGCGTCGGGCGCGGCACGAGGCCGGACCAGCCGGGGCGGTCGAGGACGTGGGTGAAGTCGGCGGTGCCGGCGCGGTCGCTGAGGGCGACGGTCCGCACGTCGACGGTCGGGAGGCGTCGCGCGAGCTGGGTCGCCAGGCTGGGCAGCGGCTCGAAGCCGATGTGCCGGCCGCGGGGCGCGATCCGGACGATCTCGGCGAGCACGTCGCCGCGGTGGGCGCCGACGTCGATGGCGTTGGCGTCGGGCGCGAGCGCGGCGGCGAAGATCGTGGCCAGCGCCTCGTGGTCGCGGCGGTCCTGCGTGGTGTGCGCGGGCTCGAACGCCCGCTTGAGCGCCACGGCGCGGGGCTCGAGGCCGGCGGCGGACAGCGCGCGGCGGAGGTGCTGCTTGGCGGCGGGCACGCGCGGGACGGTAGTGGCGGGCGCGGAGGGCGCGGCGTCAGGAGATGGGGGTGGGCGTGGCGGGCGCGGTGGCGGGCGGCGCGG
>JAOPZD010000312.1 GCA_025964295.1 Conexibacter sp. | reverse complement strand
GCGTGCGCCGCACCGCCGGCGGCGGGGCCTCTTAGGTCTCGTCGGACGCCGCGTCGGACATCACGCGCCGCTCGCCATCATCGTCGGGCCGCGGCGCGTCGACGTCGGGCTGCGAGGCCTCGCCGGGGTCGCGGCGCTCCTCGTCCATGAACGCCGGCGGGGTCGCGGTGGCGACCGGCTCGGGGAGACCTTCCGGCTCGGGGAGCGGGACCGGCTCCACGACGGGCGCGTCGTCGTCGAACGGCGCCCCGGCGAGCTGCGGCGCCTTCGGACGCCACGCGCTCAGCTGCTGGACGAGATCGCGGTAGAAGGCGATCGTCTGGCCACGCGTGTCGGCGATGAACGAGCCGCGACCCTTGCCGCGCTTGGTCCCCAGCGGTCGGCCGTTCTCGATGGTGAAGGTGCGCGGCTCGCGACGAGGGTCGGTCGGTGAGAGCAGACGCTTCGGATCGGTCCGAGCGTCGCTGAGCAGGAGCGACGTGGTCTCGCGGGTGTTGGCGAAGGCGACCTCGAGACGGAGGTCGCCGGGCGCGTCCCTCAGCTGCCGCAGGATCCAGTTGATCCGCGGAAGCGGACGGCCGTCCTTCGGGGCATCGACGGTGACGCTCGTGAGGACCTTGCGCGCACGGAGGTCGGCGCGGAGGTTGAGCGGCGCCGCCGCGTCGGGCACCTTGATCGTGACCGAGAGGCAGCCTGCGTCGGCGAGGTGCTTGACCGAGGCCTGGATACGCTGCTCGGCAACGATCTTCCGGGGCCGGACGACTGCCACGTCGCGGCCCAGATCCTGCGAGAGGCCGAGCGCGAGGTACTCGCCGAACTGGTCCCACCGCTCGACGACCTGACGTGCCTCTGCATCCGCGGCACGCAGCGTCCCGTTGTGCGCCGCGTCGCGGACCCGCACCCACTTGTCGCCCATGTCGGTGAAGCCACCGGCGCCGGAGGCCTCGTGGTCGAGGTAGGCGATGAGCTCGCCGAGGATCCACGCCTGATCCGGGTCGCTGATCCCCCGGTGGCGGTGCTGCATCACCGCCTCGGTCAGGATCCGCCACCAGGACAGGTGCCAGAGGTCCATGCTGCGCAGCTTGCGTCGGTCGACGACCACGGGGCTGTCGGTGACGCCGCTGGTGATGCGGTTGCTGATCGTGAGGACGCCGGAGAAGCCGAGCGCCCGCGCGTGATCCAGGTAGCGGTTGACCTGCTCGTCGGGCAGCGGGGCGTCGCCGGTCTTGACCTCGACGAGCACCGCCCAGCGCGTCTTGCCGCGCTCCACGATGATTGCGCCGTCGGGAATCGAGACCTTCCCCTCAGCGTCCTTCAGCTGGATCTCGGTGAACGTCCGGATGCGGCCCTTCGGCGCCCCGAGGTCCCGCAGCAGGGCATGGGTGAACTCCGGGACGGCCTTGAGCACGGCCAGGAGCGCGCTCGTGGCGCGGCGCTCCTGCTCCTCCTGGCCGCGGATCCCGGCCGTCGGGATCAGCCGCGCGGGCGCCCAGGTGCCGAAGGGGGCGTCATCGGCGGGGGTCGCAGCCATCGCGCGACCTTACAGCGAGGATCGGCAGATGGTTCCGAGAGCTGAGCGTTCTGTCACGCAGCGAGCGTTTCGCCCGTGACGAGCGGGTCGCCGCCGCGCGCTCAGCGGCGCAGGCGCGTGTGGTACGGCCGCACGCCCGGTGACAGCTCGTAGAGCTCGGGCCAGGCGTCCGGATGCTGGACGCGGTGCATGGCCATCTCGTCGCACAGCCAGCCGGCGACCTGCACGATGCCGGCCTCGCAGCCGGCGACCGCGCCGAGCAGCTCGGTGACGCTCCAGCGGGTCCCGTCGCGCTCGATCGACTCGGCGAGGACCTCGCGCCAGTAGTCCCCGGGCACGCGTGAGCGCGGGCCCGGCACGCGGGAGCGTGCGGGGAGGATGCCTTCCGTGGCGCCGGCAGCGATCGTCATCCGGGTCGACTCTCCTCCGCTTCGGGCAAATGTCAAGGAAATGCTGCGTTGCCGTGTCTTGGCCGGGTGGGGTCGGCGCGGTACGGTGAACCCGTGAGCCCAGACGCCGAACCGGTCACCGAGCCGGACATCCGCGCGCTCGTCGCGCGGCTGTCCCGCCCCCATCGCTCCGGCGGCGTCGTGATCGAGCGTGCCGCGATCATGGCCGAGGGCGCGAACTCGGCGGCGATCCTGCGCTGGATCGACGAGAACTCGTGGGTGCCCGAGGAGGAGCTGCCCGCGCGCACCGCACAGGGCGGGTCCGGCATCCACGGCATGCGGCGCGAGGCCGACCGCGGCCGCCCGCAGGCGCAGGCACCGCGGCGCTACGTCTCGCCGCCCGGCGGCGTGGGCTGAGCTACAGCTCGGTCTCCGGCCGCGGCAGCGCGACGGCGAGGGCCTCGGCGACGGGGTCGTCGCCCAGCAGGGCGTCGACGGCGATCAGCTTGTAGCCGATCGATCCGGCGGCGGGCCGGCCTTCCAGCGGGGCGGCGCAGAACGGACAGGCCGCGAGATGGGCCGCCGTCGCAGGGGAGAAACGCAAACGGCAGGTTGGGCAACAACTGCGGGTCATGACGACCCTTTCGATAGACGCCCGGACCGCCAGTGTAGCCCCCCGACCCCTACAAGTCGGTGGTCGCGCGGGCGAGCGCGACCAGCTCGCGCGCGATCGCCTGCTGGGTGGCGGCGAGGTGGTCGAGGAAGCGCTCGGCGACGGCGGCGTCGAGGGTGCGGCGCTGCCACAGGCCGCAGGCGCCGCAGCGGAGGTCGAGGTCGAGGCGCAGGGTGGCGTCGTCCTCGGTGGAGCCGCCGATCGCGAACGCGTCGGCGCCGCACGCGGTGCACGTGACCGGGGAGGCGGCGGCTCGGAAGCGATGCCGCGGCGGCGGGTCGCTGCTGCTGCGCATGGCGTGGTGTTCGACGCCGCGGCGTCGCCGCCTTCGCGGCGGTGGTGCTTCCCGCGCGCCGAGTTCTGCCACGCTGCGTGTCCGATGCCCAGCCGCACGACCATCATCGTCATCGCCGCCGTCATCGCGATCCCGCTGGTCTTCGCGGCGCTCGGCGCGACGCAGTCGGCGGGGCTCGCGGTCGGGATCATCCTCGTGGTCGGCGGGCTGGGGTGGTCGGCGGTGGCGTCGCGGTCGGCGCGGCCCCGCGACGAGGACTGAGGCCGCGCGCGCTCAGGCCACGAGCGGCTCGGCGTCGTCGTCGCGATCGTCCGGGACGCCGATCCGGAGGTCGTCGCCTTCGCCCTTGACCTCGAGCAGCCCCAGCTCGATCATGCGCGTGAGCTCGACCGCCAGCTCGACGGCATCGGCCGGATCGAGGTCACCGGTCAGCTCCTCGATGAACGTGCGGGGGTCCGGGGCGCTCATGCGGCCGCCGCGACGGAAGGCCGCACCGTGATCTCGACGACCGGCAGGGCGTCGACGGTGAAGTCCGCGGCATGGCGCCGCAGGTGCGGCGGTCCCCCGAACAGGACGCCGTTGCCCGCCGCGCAGCGCTGGACGACCGGCAGCCCGCCGAGCGCCATGCTCAGCAGCCGGCACGCGCGGGCCGCCGCCTCCGCGTCGGCAAGGTCCTGCGGGTTGGCGTGGACGACAACGACGACCGTGCCTTCGGCTGACTCCAGGAACGAGACGCGATGGTGGATGCCGGCCATGGTGGTGCTCCCTCGGGTCGCGGGCTCCAGCACGGAGCTGGGAGTCCTAGCTATGGATTGCCGCCCCGTGCCGTTCTTCTATGGCTAGGAGCTAGAGAGGAAGCTACGGACGGCATCGGACGGATCGTTCGGGGTCGAGGCAAACCGGTCGCCGGATGTCGCCGCGACGGATCCGCGCGCTGTCACGAAATCTCCTCGATATCCCCAGAACCTGCCTGCACTTTGCTGCAATTTCGCACCGGCTGGGGACAACCCTGGGGATAAGTCGCTATGCCGTAGCGCTAGGACTCGTGAGTTATCCCCAGGCGCCAACAGGACGGCCGCGAGCCGAGCTTCACGACGACCGGGCGGACGGCTATTGATAGGAGCGCATGGCGACCAGCACCCCACCTCACGCCTCCCTCGTCCGCGCCGCCGCCGTCGAGGAGGAGCGCGTCGATCGCGCGCTGCAGCAGCTCTCCCATCGGCGCGAGACGCTGGCGGCCGAGATCGCCGGCCTCGAGGCGCAGATGGACGAGCTCCAGGAGCGGCGCCGACTGCTGGGCATGCTCGTCGAGCGCCCCGGTGACGCCGGGCCGCCCGCGGCGCCCAAGGCGCGGACCGGCGTCACCGCGGTGCGCGGCCGCCAGCTGCGGATCGTCGCCGGGCGGATGCTGTGGCAGGCGTCGGGCACCGCCGAGATCCACTACCGCGAGTGGTTCGAGCGGCTGCTGCAGGAGGGCTATGCCGTGGGCGGGCGCGACCCGCTGGCGAGCTTCCTGACGAACATCCGGGACTCGCCGGCGGTCGCCCGCGGCAATCAGCCCGGCTCCTACCGCCTCGAGCCGGGGCGCCGCGACGAGGTGCTGCGCCAGATCGACGAGGCCACCGCGGAGCTGGCCGACGTCGAGGCGTCGCTGCGGCAGGCGCGGGAGCGCAACGACAACGCGGCGGTGGAGCGGCTGCGCGCCCACCGCGCCACGCTGAACGCCGGCATGAAGCGCCTGGTCGCCCGTCGCGACGAGCTCGCGGCGATCTTCGGCTAGATGGGGTATTCCACGAGACGGTCCGGGCGATCGGCCGTCCAGGCGCCGGCGGGGCCGCCGAGCGGCCGCACCGGACCCGTGGAATACCTCATCTAGGCCTCGGCGCCCCACAGGCGCGCCCGCAGGCCCGAGGCGCGGGCGGCGGGCCGGGCGACCGCGGCGCGGATGGAGGCTTCGGTGCCGACCACGATGAGGTGGTCGCGGGCGCGGGTGACGGCGGTGTAGAGCAGCTCGCGCGTGAGGATGCGCGAGGTCGCGGGCGGGACGATGACCGCGGCGGTGGCGAACTGGGAGCCCTGGCTCTTGTGGACGGTCATCGCGTAGACGGTCTCGACGGCGCCGAGCTGGTTGGGGCGGACCTCGCCGCGGCGATCGAACTCGGCGAGGATGCGGCCGTCCGGCGCGAGGACCAGGACGCCGGTGTCGCCGTTGAAGAGGTTCAGGTCATAGTCGTTGGCCGTGACCAGGAGCGGGCGGCCCGGGTAGTCGCGGGCGCGGCCGCCGGCGGCGTCGATCTCCGGCGCGAGCCAGCGCTCGACGTGCGCCGTCCAGCTCGACACGCCGTGGGGCCCGCGGCGGTGGGCGCAGAGCAGCCGGAAGGCGCCGAGGCGCCGCAGCGCCGCGGGCGCGT
>JAOPZD010000304.1 GCA_025964295.1 Conexibacter sp. | reverse complement strand
CGGCGTGCCGGAGCTGATCCACCACAGCGACCGCGCCGAGCAGGTCCAGGCCGACGCCGACGAGACGCCGGCGACGCCGGACCGGCTGCGCGATGCGGTCGGCCTCGTCGAGACCGCCCGCACCACGCTGATCCTCAACCCGAGCGAAGAGCTGGCCCTGGAGGCGCTCGCGTCGAAGCTCGAGCGAACGCTCAACGCCTAGGAGATTCCTAGCCGTCGACGGTGTTCGTCGCCACGAGCGCCAGCAGCACCACGCCGAGCGCCACGCGGTAGATCACGAAGACCGTCACGGGGTGGCGGGCCAAGTACTTCAGGAACCAGGCGATCGAGGCGTAGCCGACGATGAAGGCGAGGATCGTCGCCAGAGCCGTCGGGGCGAATCCTGCGCCGCCGCCCTTGCCGACGTCCTTGAGCTCGAAGAGGCCCGACAGCACGACGGCGGGCACCGACAGCAGGAACGAGTAGCGGGCCGCCGCGGCACGATTCAGGCCGAGGAACAGGCCGGCGGAGATCGTCGCGCCCGAGCGGCTGACGCCCGGCACCAGCGCGGCGGCCTGCGCGACCCCGATCGCGATGCCGTCGCGCATCGTGAGCGAGTCGATGTCGCGCTCCTTGCGCCCGGCCCGCTCGGCGGCCTCGAGGACCACGCCCAGCACGATCAGGGCGATGGCGATGAGCGTGAGCTGCCGCGCGTCGGTCTCGATCTTGTCCTTGAACAGCAGTCCCAGGATCGAGATCGGGATCGTGCCGAGGATGATGTACCAACCCAGGCGCGCGTCGAGCGTGCCGCGCACGGACGGGTCGCGCAGCGAGCACAGCCACGCGCACGCGATGTTCCACAGGTCCTTGCGGAAGTACAGGAGGACCGCCGCCATCGTGCCGAGCTGGACGACGGCGGTGAACGCCGTGCCCGGGTCGTCCCACCCGGCGAACGCCGGGACGATGCGCAGGTGCGCGGTCGATGAGACTGGCAGGAACTCGGTGAGTCCCTGCACGATGCCGAGCACGATGGCCTGAAAAGCGTCCATATAGGCGCGGCACAGTAGTAGGTGAACCCGTCGCCCATGGGCACGGGTTGTGAAGCGCGCTCGCGGTTCTGGCGCGGTTCAGGACGCGGCCAGCGGGCCCAGGTCGGGGTGCCGTCCGTGCAGGGCGAACGCGCGAAACGCGTGGAAGCGCGGATGGTCGGGCCCGTGGAAGTCGGCCGAGCCGGTGGTGAGCAGGCCCCGCTGCGCACAGGCGTCGGCGACCAGCACCGTCTCCTCGCGCGCATGGGTGATGTAGAAGGCCTCCACGCCGTCGAGGCCCAGCGCGACGAACCGGTCGATCGCGGCGACGACCTCCGTGGCGGCGTCGACATCCCAGAACGGATGCGCCCACACCGCAACGCCGCCCGCGGCGTGGATGGCCTCGATGGCCTCGGCCACGGTCGGCGTCGTGCGCCGGCGGTAGGCGGGGGCGCCCGGGATGAGGTAGCCCTCCAACAACGCGCCGAAGTCGCTCAGCCCCTCGTCGGCGACGCGCCGGGCGTTGGCGGGATGGTCGAACGCCGCTTGGGCGAGGTGCGGGCGGCCGATCGGGAGGCCCGCGGCGCGGCGCGCCTCCAGCGGCGCGCGGTCCAGCGCCAGGCCGCAGTCCTGCAGCGCGTCGGCCATGCGATCGGCGCGCGCGCCTCGGTCGGCGCGGAAGCGCTCGAGGGTGTCCAAGAACATGGGGTCGGTGTGGTCGACGCCGTAGCCGAGTACGTGCAGGTCCTCGTAGTCGCCGTCGATCGCCGACAGCTCGGCGGCGGGGACGACGCGGATCGCGCCGTCGGTGGCGGCTGCGGCGTCCAGCGCCTCCGCGAGCCCGTCGACCGTGTCGTGGTCGGTCAGCGCCAGCAGCTCGACGCCCGCCGCGGCTGCGCGCGCGACGACCTCGGCCGGCGCCAGCGTGCCGTCGGAGTACGTCGAGTGCGACTGGAGGTCGAAGGTAGGGCGGGGATCGGAGGACACCGCTCGACCGTACTCGCGCCACGATCGTTAGCACGCTAACGAGAAGTGTTTAGGATGCTAACGAGATGCCACCCGCCGCCACCGCGACCGATCCCCAGCTCGAGGCGTTCGTCGCCGCCTTCGACGACTTCGTCCTCGCCGCCAAGCGCGCCCGCGGGCGCGTCGAGCCCGACGCCGTCCTGACGACGTCGCAGTACGACCTGCTGTTTCCGCTGCTGGAGGCGGAGTCGCCGCTGGGCCTGCGGAAGCTGGCGCGGGCCGCGGGCGTCAGCGCGCCGACGACGACGCGGATGGTCGACGGGCTGGAGGGCCGCGGCCTTGTCACGCGGACCCGCAGCGAGGAGGACCGGCGCGCCGTGTGCCTCGCGCTGACGAAGGACGGTGTGGCCGCGGTGCAGGAGCGTCGCGCGCAGCTGCTCGCGCGGCGCCGAGCGCTGTTCCACCAGCTGGCGCCCGATGAGCGCCGGGCCGCCGCCAAGGTGCTGGCGCGGCTCGCCGCGGCCTACGACGGGATGGCGACGCAGCCCGCCGGCCGCGACGCCGGCCAGGTGGCGTGATGGGTTCCGGGCTGCCGAAGGACGTCCGGCCGATCGCCATCGTGGTGGTCGTCGGGGCGATCATGTCCATCCTCGACGCGACGATCGTCAACGTCGCGCTGCAGACGCTCCGGGAGGACCTGCACGTCTCGCTGGCCACGATCCAGTGGGTCAGCACCGGATATCTGCTCGCGCTCGCTGCCGTGATCCCGTTGACCGGCTGGATGGCCGAGCGCTTCGGCCCGCGCCGCGTGTGGATGACCACGGTCGCCGCGTTCGTGCTGACCAGCGTGCTGTGCGGTGCCGCCTGGAACGCCGGGACCCTGATCGGCTTCCGCGTGTTGCAGGGCCTCGCCGGCGGGATGATCATGCCCATCGGGATGATCACGCTCGCCCAGGCGGCGGGCCCCAAGCGGATGGGCCGGGTGATGAGCGTCGTCGGCGTGCCGATGCTGCTCGGCCCGGTCGTCGGGCCCGTGCTGGGCGGCTTGTTGGTGGACAACCTGAGCTGGCGCTGGATCTTCTACGTCAACGTTCCCGTCGGCGCGATCGGCCTCGTGCTGGCCTACAAGTTGCTGCCGGTGGGCCGCTCCGCGGGCCGGGCCTCGGAGGCCGGGCACGCGACCCCGCCGCTGGACAAGTTGGGGTTGTTGCTGCTCTCGCCGGGCGTCGCGGCGATCATCTTCGGGCTCAGCGAGGTCGGCACGCACCGCACGCTGCTCGTCCTCTCCGCGTGGCTGCCGATCCTCGCCGGCCTGGCGACGGTCACGGCCTTCGTGGTGCGCGCGACGCGCATCGACCACCCGCTCGTCGAGGTGCGGCTGTTCCGGGGTCCGGGCTTCAGCGCGGCGGCTGCGACCACGTTCCTGGTCGGCGCCGCGTTGTTCGGGTCCATGATCCTGCTGCCGCTCTACTACCAGGTGGTGCGCGGGCAGTCAGCGCTGGACGCCGGGCTGCTGATGATCCCGCAGGGCCTCGGCGCGGCCCTCGGCATGAACGTCGCCGGGCGGCTGACCGACCGCATCGGCGCCGGCCGCGTCGTGCCGTTCGGCCTGCTCATCCTCGCCGTCGGCACCATCCCGTACGCGACGATCGGTGGCGACACGTCCTACGTGGTGCTGATGGCCGGCCTGTTCGTCCGCGGCCTCGGCCTCGGCGCGACGATGATGCCGGCGATGGCGGCGGCCTACGCGACGCTGGACAGCGGAGCGCAGGTCCCGCGCGCCACGCCCATGTTGAATGTGGTGCAGCGCATCGGCGGGTCGCTTGGGGTTGCGGTGCTCACGGTCGTGCTGGAGAACGCGCTGCGGACTGAGGTCGGCCGCGCGGGTGGGGGCGGGGGCGACGGGGCCGTGGGTGCCGCGCTGCCCGAGGCGATCCGCGTGCGCCTGGCCGATCCGCTCGGCACCGCCTTCGCGCACGCCTACGCCTGGTCGCTGGTGGGGATCGTGGCGGCGTTGATCCCGGCGCTGCTGCTGATGCGCGAGGAGCGGCGGGCGCGCAAGCGGGCGGCGGCGGCGGGGGAGGGCGATCGCGAGCCGGCAGCCGCGGCCGTGGCGGCGTGAGGCGGGGCGGCGAGCCACATCGCCGCGTGCGCACTCTCGCCACCCCACCGCTACCATCTGACGCCGTCACGCCGACGTAGCTCAGCTGGTAGAGCACTTCACTCGTAATGAAGTGTGTTGGCGTCGGCGTGCCCACTAATTCCCTGCAAACGAGCCACTTTCTCAGGAGTAGCAGCCCGTCCGACGACCCTGGAATCCCCCGAGATCCCTTGCCATGGCGTCTATGACTTGCCATGGAGTTGCCATGGCCGCGCGGACGGTCGAAGCCCCCGGGGTCGCGGTAAAGTACTCCGCGTAGCGCAGTTGCATTACGCGCGCCGACGTAGCTCAGCTGGTAGAGCACCACTCTCGTAAAGTGGGGGTCACGAGTTCGAATCTCGTCGTCGGCTTTGAAAGCAGAAGGCCCGCTCAAGCGGGCCTTCTGTCGTCTTGCACCAGCTGCGCGAGCTCGGCTAGGCCGACGAAGCCCGGCTCGAGGTCGGGCTGCAGTCGTCCTTGCGGGCGCGCTGCCAGCCCAGGGCCCGGAGGTCGGCCGGCCTGAGGACCTGCAGCCGCTCGGTGACGCCCAGCCTCCAGCGATCGCCCTCGGGTGTGGACGTCAGTCCTCCAGCTCGATGATGAGCCAGCGACGGCCGCCCTCGAGAGCCGTGTCGTCGGGCTTGCTGAGCACGATGCGGCCGTCTTCGTCGGTGCCCTCGGTGAAGCCCTGGCCGACGAGGCGCCGGATGGTGGCGTCCGCCCGTTCGCGGGTCGTGCGCCACACGCTGCCTTCTTCGGCCTTCACAGGGCTCCAGGCTACCCGTGGGGCAGCGTCATCGAGGAGGCAAGCCACTGGCCGGCTTCTTCGGGCGCGCCGTCGCCCAGACAGACGGTCGCGCGCCCGATCGCGTGGCGCAGCGCATCGACGAGGCTCGAGCGCTCGAGCAGCTCGTCGAGACGGGCGCCCAGCACGGCGGCTTCGGGCTCGGAGTACAGCTCGCGCAGTTCGGCGTCGGCGCGCGTGCGCCAGGCGGGGTCCGGAGGCCAGGTCTCCATGGCGTTCACTGTGCCGGACGGGGCGGCCAGCGCAGGAGCGCGACAGCTGCGCGCGCCACCGCGACACTGGTCCCCCAGTCAGGGTCCTCGGCGCCGCAGCCTCGGGCGGTGACTGCGACGGGCGGCGAGAAGCCGCAGCGGTGGCCGTCGTCGTCCACCGCGCCGATGGCCACGACACCGGGAACGGTGGCGGGGAACTCGACGGTGCCCCGGTTGCCCGCAGCGACGAGCACGGGGGAGCGCTGGTGCGCGATGGCGGCCTCCACGGCCTCGGCGCCTGGCGGGCGCGCCGGCCAGCTCGACGCGATCACGACCGCGCCCACGTCACGCCATCCCTCACACGCTTCGACGCCGGCCGCGAGACTCGCGGGCGTCAGGCCGCCGTTCGTGCTCAGCGCCGCCACAACGTGCACCCGCACGCCGGGCATGGCCTGCAGCAGGGCCTGCGTGTGCTCGCCGCCGGTGTCCACCAGACAGGCAGCACCGACCGGCGCACGGCCGTCAGGGACGGCGCGCTGTTTCACCCCTCCGCACCGAGCACCCCTTACGGCCTCGGCACTCGAGCACGGTGCGGCGGCAGCGACCGGCGCAGCTCGACACGATGATGGTCAGTCGCTTGGGCGCGGCGGCCACCAGTGGCGTGAGCGGATCGTCGGGTCCAGCCACGAGCACAACGCCCCAGGACGGCAGGCCGCTCTCGGGGGACACGAAGCGCTTTGCCTTCAGCCACTTCGTTCGCGCACCGCCACCTGCCAGCTGCAGCTTCACCTTCGTTGCGCCGGGGCAGTAGACGCTGACCGACAGGCGGCCGCCGACGCCGGGCATGAAGGCCCCTCCCATGAAGCGCTCCGAACACGGTCCCGGCGAGGCGTGCACGAGGGGTGCGGCGGCGAGGCAGGCCGCGAGGCTGAGCGCCATGGACCATGCCAGGCGGCGGACTTTGATTTTCACCCTCGAGTTGGTATCAGCGCGTCGAGGCTGCTTCACGCGGCTGGCGTGTGACACGCAGAACACGCCATGGCATCAGACGAGCGGCTGGAGCGATGAGCGCGGCCCGTCTGGGTGCGTCTGACGGGTATGTCACGACACGGGTAACGCCGCCTTGTTACGCCTCAGCAGGGGTAACGCAGCGGGTGCCCGGCGCAGTCGGGTAACGCCCGTTCGCCACACCGCGTCAAGAGCAGCGGTGCAGGGATTACCCCGCGCAGTCGCGAAAGGATGGCGCGATGGATCTCGCGCAACTGCGCCAGCAGGTGGCTCAAGGCTCGTGGCAGGACCGCTTGGACGCGATCCGCGCCGTGCCGCACAACTTCGCTGGGCGTGACCACCAGGATGCATACGCAGCCGCCGCCGGCGCCTACTACGTCGGCGCTTTGGCCCCACACTTCCACCTGGTGCCGTGGCTGGACAAGTACGCCGACCATCCGGGCTTCGTCGCTGCCTACGACGCGGCGGCGGCCGGGACGTCCGGTTTCACGCAGTGCGCGCCCGCCGACATCGAGGCGGCGATCCGCGCGCACCCTCCAGCGCTGCGCATCTTCCGACTGATGACCGGCTACTCGGTCAGCGAGCTCGCCGAGGCAGTCAGTGCGCTAGGCGGCGTCTCGGTGTCCGGTTCGGTCATCGACCGGCTGGAATCCGGCGGAGCGATCACCGCGCGCCACGCGGCGGCGATCGCTGCGGTCGCCAGCCAGCTGCACGGCATCATCGCCGGCACCGGCGGCTTCCACGTGCCCGGCCCCATGCAGGCCCAGGGCTTCCGAGGCAAGACCGACAAGCCCGACACCGCCGCCGGCTGGACAACAGTGGCTGATTGGCACGCCAACCGGGTGCCGTACGCCGAGCTGCTCTACCAGCGCTTCTACGGCGGGTCCTTCCGCCAGCTGCAGGACGCCGGCGGGTCGCGCAAGGGCGACCTGCTCGAGGACGCCACCGAGGAGCTGTTCCGCCAGAACCGTGTGCCCTACGTGCGCACCGTCTCCGGCACGCAGGCGAGCGTCGGCTCGCAGTTCGGCGTCTCCATCCGGCCGGCCCCGGACTTCGTCATCCACGACGGCCACAGCCCACGCGCGCTGCTCGAGTGCAAGTCGGCCGGCGACGGCGGCACGGCCCGCGACAAGGCGGGTCGGTTCGTGTCGCTGCGCAACGAGGCCAACCGCCTGGGCGGCGCGGCGGTCATCGCGGTGCTCGACGGCTTCGGGTGGCGGCGACTACCCGACGCCCTCGGCCCGGTCGTCAGGGACTGCGGTGGCCTCGTCTTCTCGGCTGCCAACCTCACCGACCTGCTCAGCGTCGAACCGGTCGCCAGCTTGGTCGGCACGGGGCCTCCCCCGTAGCTTCACAGCCTTAGGCGCCGGAAGCGCAAAGGGCAGCGGGACGACACGTACGCCCTCGGGTGCCTCGACGGGCGTGGGAGCGTTGGCCATACGACGAGCGAGGTCGTCGAGCCGAGCAGGTAGCACGGCGGCGTAGTCGGCGTCCAGCTCCGAGCAGATCCACCGCCGCTCCAGACACTCAGCCACCACGGCCGTCGTCGCCGTGCCAGCGAAAGGGTCGTAGACCACGTCGCCGGGCTTGGAGCAGAGCTTTATAAAAAACTCGGGCAGCGCCGGCGGGAAGCGTGCCGGGTGCTTAGCCGGATTGGGGCTGAACTCCGGCTCGACGACTAGCGCGTTGCTCGGCGCGACCCAGTCCGGGCCGGCCTGCACACGCTTGCGACCCTGGCCGCCAACTGCGTTGACGCGCTCGAAGTTGTGGGCGTGCTTCTTGCGACGCTCGCGGTCCTTCGCGTCCCAGCGCGCGGGGCTCAGGCACTGGTCGGGGTAAAGCTCGAAGGCGTCGGTCTTTGCGAAGCGGAAGCAGTACTCGATCGCGTCCTTGGTGGCCTGGCGGAACTTGCCCGGCGGCGGCGAGGGCTTGACCCACACGTGGTCCTCGGCGAACAGCCAGCCCTGCTCCTTGAGCCAAGCGACGAGCTCGAACTGCAGCGTCGAGCGCTCGGCGCCCATGCGCCGCGAGCGGAAGTTGAGCACGAACTGGCCAGTCGGCTTGGTCGCGCGCAGCAGCTCCTTCGTGATCTCGAGGAAGGTGGTCTGGAACCACTCGCGCTCGTACTTCTCGCCGTTGCCGTACTTAGGCTGGCGCTCGTAGGGCGGCGAGGTGACGGTGAGGTCTAGGCAGTCGTCAGGCAGCTGCTTGAGCAGCTCGAGCGCGTCCACGACGTGGAGCTGGCCCAGCTCCGAGGAGTGGGCCGGGTCGCGCCAGGCGTCGAGTGCGGCGAGAGGATCGGGCGGTACGGTCACGGGGTCCTTGATGGTGTCGTCGGGGTCGGACGTTCCGGCGGCGCCACGACCATATCCGCGCTGCTCGGTCACCGGTCGCTTGCCTCGCAGTCGGTGCCAGGGCGGCCCTTCATCTTGCGGCCGAAGGCAGAACCTGGCGGACGTCGCCGACCGCCACGCCCTTGTCCGTGGACTGCGGGAGCAGCGTGGTGCCGGCGGCCGCGCCTACGCACGGCGAGCGTAGCGCCGCCCTCACGGCCGACGCCGTCGGCCAGGAATCGCAGGTCCGTGGCCGCTCCCGCGTGGCTCTCGCGCTGTACCAACGCGTGGGAGGCCCGAGCCGCCGCCCGCGCGTGGTCGAGAAGTTCGAGCGCGTCGCTCGCGGCGTCGAGGTAGCTGAACGTCTTCATGCCCTCTCTAGGCCTTGGCCGGCACAAGTTCGCCCCCCGATGCGCTCGGCTCGGATGCTTGTGCTGCGCGGGTCGCGCGAGCATCCGCTGCTCGCAGCGGTCGTGTGCGTTCGGAGCTGGAACCGGTACTGACCTTTTACTGATGGATTGCATTCGCGGGAACCAAGCGGTATTTTGCGCATAGAGTCCGGTATTGACGCCGGACAGGGTGGATTAGGAGGAGCTGGATGCGCAACTACTGGGTCTTCAACATCGGCACTGGCGACAAGGCGCCGCCGGCGGACTGGCTGGCCGAGTGGCGCCACCACACGCGCGAAATGTGGTTCCCGCCGAACAAGCGCCCAAGTGGCGTTCGACCGGGCGATCGCGCGGTAATCAACGGTTCGCTGCGGACCGGCTTCATCGCCGTCGTCGAGGTGGTTTCCTCCGAGCCCGAGCCCAACACCGACGAGCTCGAGTACAACCGCACGCGTTGGCCGTGGAAGCTCGACTACAAGCTCCTGGTCGCCATCCGCGCCGACGGTCACGCCCCGTCGCTTGAGGACGTCGGCTGGGAGAACCCGCTCAGCCTGCGCCGTCAGCCGCACGTGCGCATCGACCGTCAGACCTACGAGCGCATCTCCTCGGCGATTGTCGAGGCCGCCGGCCACGCCGTCGCCGCCTGACGGTGGCCCGCACCGGGGCCCGAGCCGAGGCGCTGGGAGCCCGCCTCATCGCCGCCGGCCTGGAGCCGACGGCGCGAGGCGCCGCCCGATTCGCGCTAGTTGAGGTCGAGGCCCTGCTGCAAGGGCGCGCGCTCTGCGCATAGCGCGCATCCGTCTGCCGGCCAGGCCGGGAGCGGAACGTCGGTCACCCACGCGCACGGGATGTCGAGGATCGAGCCCATGTCGATCTCGTCGCGCGAGGCGAACCACCCGGCGCCCACCGTCAGCGCGCCCGCCTGTGACGCCGCCTCGGTTAGCGCACGCAGCCCCTGCCCGGTGGTCACGATGTCGTTGACCAGCACCACCCGCCGCCCGCCGACTTCGGGAGCGCCCAGCAGCCCTGTCGCGCGTCCGTGACTGTCGAGCACGGCCAGATGCAGCGGCACACCGAGTTCGCGCGCCAACGCCCAGCCGAGACCGACCCCGGCGGTGGAGGGCGCCAGCAGCGCGTCGGGCAGCACGGGCGCGAGGCTGGGCGCCAGCCAGCTGGCGATCGCCCGCAGCGCGGCGGGGTCGTCGGCAATGCGCGAGAACGCGAGGAAGCGGTCGGTGTGCAGCCCCGACAAGAGCGCTAAGTGGCCGCACAGCAGCGCCTCGGGCGTGGTCAGCATCTGGCCAACGACGAGCGGATCGCCGCAGCGAACGGTGTAACGGAGCTCGGTGAGGGCGTGCTGGGAGGACACGAAGACTCGGCGCGGGCCAGTGCCCGTCGTCAGCCTAGTTCATCGGCAGCCCGTGTGTTTCCTGCATTCAGGCGGTCGGTCAAGCGTCCAGCCCGTAGCGCTCGCGCAGCAAGGACAGGCGACGTGGCGAGCGGCACAGGCACTGGTCACCTTCCCAGCGGTCGGGGCGCGACAAGAGAGCCTCGGTAGGTGCCACGTACGGGTTCTCGGCGTACTTGATCGCCGGACTGCCTGGCGCCGGCCCCAGCCGCCACGTCCCGTAGGTCTCCGGGTCCGTCGACTTGAGCGTCTCGGCGGCCAGCACGACACCGGCGAGCGCCGTGACCCACGGTGCGGCGACCGCCACGACCGTCCCCTCCTCGGTGCGTAGCGTGGCAGCGCCGTACAAGAGCTGCTCGCGCCAGAGCTCCGCGAGCTGTCTGCCTTCGTACGCAGCCAGTGACCCGTCCGGACGGCCGGTGCGCAACTCGACGAAGCGCAGCGCCTGGGCGTGGAGCGGCACCTGCTGGGCGAGCATCACGACAACCTCGTAGAAGTTGATCCCGGTCGCTTGTGCGATGAGCTTCGCCCGGACCTGTTCGCCGTCGAGCGTCTCGCGCATGTGCAGGCAGCACACGCAGGGGCCGGCGTCCGTCACGTGCCCGGAGAGTGCGATTTCCGAAGGCCAGCACGCGGCGTTGATCACCTCAAGCGGCAGGCAGTCCTGAAGCGAGCGCCGGGCGTGCGCCGAGTCCACCGCGCAGAGCACCAGAGGGAGCGTTGCCTCACGCGGCCTCCCGGCAACGAAGTCTCCGATCGTGGCGCGGTGGGGACGGACCTGTAGGGCCGGCCCGAGATGCGCGAGCGTGTCCTTCGCGACGTTCGCCTTGTCGGGTCGGCCGGACGCAATCGGACGACCGGCCAGCAGCGCGCGGTCAAAGTTGCCCGGCTCGAGGGCCTGGGGATCGATCACGTGCAGCTCCCCGGCGAGGCCGGGTGTGCGCGCTAGCGCGTACACCGCCGCGCCGCCCACTGAACCGGCGCCTACGAGTGCCGCGTGAAGCGCACCCACAGCGCTCGGGGACGGCTCCTCGAGCGGGTGCTCGGAGCTCTGCCAGCTCAGCGCGCTCGAATACGCGGAACGTGGCGGCGGGACGGCGCTGAACAGCCGCTCGGTGGCTTGGGCGAAGAGGTGTGCCGCGCCCCGGCAAGCGGCCGCGAGTGCGCCGATAGGGATGGCGGTCTCCTGAGGCTCCAGGCGCGAGCGCTCGGTGCCGAGGTAGCTCTGCCAACCGCCGCCGTCGATGTACAGGTCGGCAGCACTCTCCACATTGCCGATGCCGACTGTCACGGTGGGCTCGCCGGCCGGTAGCGGCGCGGTGCCCTGCGCGCGAGCCTCCTCGATGCGCCCGACGAGGCCGGTCGGGCCTGGTGGCAGGTCGGCGTGCGCGGGGATTGCGTCAGCGCCGATGACTTCTACGCGTGGGAACACGCGCCCCAGCAGATCTACGAGCGCGAGCACAATGAGCTGCACGTCGCGCCGGTCGGCGTCGGACCCGAGCAGGAGTCGCAGCGTCGGGGCGTCGAGCGCGGCGATGATCTCCTGTTCGCCGGCGCCGGCGCGTTGGGTCACGCGGACCCGAGGATCGTTCATGACACCACCAGACAAGCCTCGGTCTGGGCGGGTCCAAGCTCAGTCCAGCGGCCGTCGGCGTCGAGGCGATTCACCGAGCAGCCCTCTAGCGACGCGAGTCCGGCAGCGAAGTCGGGCACGACCACTGACAGCGCGCCCACGTGCCCGATGACCATGTTGCGGTCATCGACCGGCGAGTGATAGGCGTGGGTTGGATGGCTGTGCACCCGCACCAGGGGATGCACACCCTCAGGCAGGGCGGCGACCAACGCCGTCAGCGCCGCCTGCGGAATCTCCACCGCCAAGCCGAGCTCGGAGCGGTAGGCCACCTGCTCGGGCCGATACGCAGCGAGGATCTCCGCGCGCCTGCTGTCGAGCACGCCCCCAAGCCAGAGCACGATCGCCTCAAGGCGCTCTTCGCCCGGCTCCCGCAAGAGCGCCCACGTGTCCTCGAGGACCTGCTTCGGTACGGAGAAATTGCTCAGGGTCGGCGGGACGATCAGGAAGCTCACGCCGCGATCACCCACCGACGCGCAAGGTCGTCGAGCAGCTCGAGCGCGATGCGATGCAGAGGGAGACCCTCGCGGTGCGCGTCCCAGGGATCGTCTTCGTGCTGAGGGTGGTCGTGGTACTCACGCAAGCCCCGGCGGCAGAAGAAGGGACGACCGTATGCGGCGAACCCGAAGATCACACCCTGCCCGCCCAAGTCACGCGGCCACTGATCGTCAGGAAGCGGCGCGCCGGCCGCGTCGCGGAGCTCGGCCGTGGGCGGCTGGCCGTCAAAGTCCGTGCAGTCCATGAGCAGCATCAGCTCACGTCGCTCTGTGCGGCTCAGGTCGACGCCGATGAACGTTGTCATCGCCTGTCCGGCGCCGGGCAGTTGCACGGCGGCGGGAACGTCGGCGCGGGCAGCAGGGCGCACGATCTTGGCGAAGACGATCCGCAACTCGAGATCGACGAGCTGGACGTCGGCGACGCCCAGCTCGGGGTAGCGCTCCACCTCAGCCTTCAGCCGGTCGACCTCAGCCACGACGACGTCTCGGACGTCGTCGGGGTGCACCCTTCAGCCGTCCTGGGGCTGGCTGGTCTGCACCACCACGACGTCGCCCTCGACGAGGTCATAGCTCGAGAGCTTCTCGGCAGGGTTCATGGTGACGTTGCCACGCTCGCGCACCACGAGGTACGTGATTCCGGCGCCGGTGGCGAGGGAGAAGCGGCGGACCGCGTCGCCCAGGATCTTCTCGACGTTGTTGCTGAGGTTGTAGTCCTCGGTGAACCGTCCCGAGGTCGAGCGGACGACCAAGGTCACTTTGTGGTCGTGCGATTTCGCAGGCTGGGGCACGGCAGGTCCTTTCGGTTGTCATCTAGCGGCGCCCGATGGCTGGCCACAGGCGGAGACCAATCCACCGCCAACCGGGGCAGCGACATGGTGCGACAAGGTCCGGACGGAACGCAGGCGTCAAACAGCACAAGCTGCCCGCCGCTGGTCAGTTCGGCGGGCAGCTCGTCTTTCATTGGCTAGATGACGGGTGGATTCATAACTCGCGGTGCCGACGGAAGGCGCAAGCCGGTGAGCGCGATGCGTTCCGAGAAGCAGCCCCTGGGCGACCAGGTCGTGTCGTCGCTTCGACGGCTTCAGCTTGCGGCAGCGGCGGCCGCGCCGACGCGACGGGACTCGGCCGTGCACCAGCTACAGCGACCTCAGCTCGCGTGAGGGTCGGACGCTAGCGAGTGGCCGGCGGAAGGCCCCGGGCGAGGTCACGTCGCACGAGCTTGAGGCTCGCGCTTTCCCAGCGCGCGTTCCCGGGACGGTCGACCGGAAGCTGGTCGGCGAAGCTGCCCGCCGTCGTCCAGCCCCACAGTTGTACTTCATCCTCGGCCGAGATCTGGCACACGGTGAGCGCCCAGTCGGGGTCCGTCAGCGCGCGTGCGACCTCATTGCGCGAGAGGAACACGCGGGCCTCACCACCCTGCGATCTGCTGCCCTTGACCTCTAGGTGGCGGACGGATGCGTCGACCCTTGGCGCCGCGACGTCATAGCCGGCGGCGTCGTTGATCAGGCTGATCCGCTGCACTTGCTCGGCGAGCTGTTCCCGCCCAAGCGCCCGAAGCTCCTCACGACATAGGTCGGCCACGTGCTCTTCGGCCAGGCGGCCCGTCTCGGCGTTGCGCTCGGGATCGACCTTCGAGGCGACGCCTCGCAGGAATGCCGCCTGCGCGTCCTCGCCGCCGACTATCTGCTCGAGCAGTCCCGTGGCTTCGCCTGGGAGGTACTCGAGAGCAACATCGTCGCCGTCGGTGACGCCCGTCAGCCAGAGGGGTGGTGCGCGCTTAAGCAGGAGCGCGAGCAGCATCTCGATGCCCTCAGCTTCACTCAGGCAAGCGAGCACGCGTGCCTCGCGGCCTGGGTAGAGCACCCCGTCTTCCTCGCGCAGAATGCCGAGCGAAAGCAGCAGGCGCTCCCCTCGGAGGAGGTCGGGCGTGCGGTAGATGCCGCCGCTGGGCAGAGCCATGTAGGAGTCGCGGGCGTCGGTCAGCCGCGTGCCCGCATGTGACAGAACCGACGCTGCGCGAGCGGCGGCTGCTAGCTGGTGGCGCGTCGGCAGCGCGCGGGAGCCCACGCCGTCGGATCCGGCAGCGTCCGCTTGTCCTGCTTCGGCCTCTCGCTCATCCGTTTCCATGAGCATCGCTGGCCTCGACCTGGACCTCGGGTGCGTCTGGCCCGCCGCCGTCGAAGACCGCGCTGTCTTCATCCTCACCGCGCAGGTGGGCGAACAGCGCGGTGAGGTCGGCCTCGTCGGACTCCAGCGGGGGGCCGTAGTCCTCGTCGTTGGGGAGGGCGACCGCCGTTAGGTCGGCGTCCTCAAGCATGCGGCCCAGTAGGGCCGCCTTGGCACCGACACGCGCCGCCACCGTCTCGTCGATCGTGCCTCGGCTCACCAGGAAGGTGATGTTGGTCTCGACATCGGGCTCCAAGCCCAGGCGATGGATGCGGTCGATGCTCTGCAGGTACTGGCCGGCGTTGAAGGTCCGCTCGAGGTAGATCGCGTCGTGGCAGTCGTGGTGCAGGCTGATGCCCTCGCTCATAGCGGCCGGGTTGGCCAGCAGAACCATGCAGTTGTCGTTGTTGCGGAAGCGGTTGAGCTCGACCTCGCGGCTGACCTCGCCGGGGGCGGCGTAGGGCGGGACGCCGCCGTGGATGACCGCCGGCTGATACACGGCAAGCATTCGGCGCAGCGTCAGCAGGTTGCGGACGAAGTTGGTCCACACCAGGGTCTTGCGGCCTTCGTCGGCGTTGGCCTTGACCATCTGCACCAGCTGCTGGAACTTGCTCGGGGTCTCGAACCGGTTGTAGTCGGCGATGAGCTCGGCGAGCCGCGAGCCGGGCTCCGGGTCCAGGGGCGGATGGCGGAAGACGTCGGGATCGTCACCGTGCGAGCCAGCCGTCAACAGCTTCGGGTTGGTCGCCGCCTCAAGCATGTACATCACCACGCGTCCCATCCCCAGCAGGTCGAGCTCATCCCGGCGGTCCACGCGGAACATGCCGGCGTAGCGGTTCCGAAGGGCGTGGTAGATATCGCGGTGCAGGGGCTCGAGGTCGACGGGGATGACATGTCGGTTGACCGGGGGTAGCTCGAGTTCGCCCTTCGTTGCGCGGACGAACAGTGGGCGGATCGCATCGGCGACGCGAGGACCTACATCGAGAGTGGGGCGAGCTACTAGCGCATCCCCTGGAAGGATCCTCAGGGCCTGCCCCGGCCAGAGGTAGTCGAGCAGCGCCACGAAATCCCCGGGGCCCTGCGGCGCCGGGGTTCCCGTGAGGATGTCGCGCCGCTCCGCCAGGTAGGCGAGGTTGAGGCAGTGCGTCCCCCAGGTCCCGCCCCAGCCGCGCTTCATGCGGTGGGCCTCGTCGAGGATCACCATGGTGGGCTCTTCGGTGACGTAGCGGACCAGAGTCGGGTACTCGCGGTCGAGGCGCTGATAGTTCACCAGTGCCACCTCGGTCTCGCCGGTGAGCGCCTCGCGCCCTAGGCGCGTGACCTTCAGCGCCACGTCGAAGCAGTCCTTGGCCTCCTCCTCCCATGCGTCGAAGGCGCTCAGCGGGGCGACGACCAGGAGGCGGCGGACACGGCCCTCGTGGCGAAGCGCCTCGTAGGTTGCGTACGCCACGGTCGTTTTCCCGGCACCAGGCACCGAGAAGTTAGCCCCATGCGCGAGGGCGAGTAGCCGTCCGAGGTCGCGCTCCTGGAAGTCACGCAGATCGCGGGTGAAGCGGGAGCCCTCGAGGCGTGCCACCGCCTCCTGCTCGGTCAGGTCGGTTCGATCGGCGAGGCGCTGGTCCAGCGCGGTACGCGTCGCGCGCGCCTTGCGCACGAGCTCCCGCAGGTCTTCGTTGAGCGCCACGGCCGCGCCGGCCGCTTTGGCCCTACGCGCGAAGGGTCCCATCCGCGCGAGGAATGCCTCGACGGGGACGATGAGGTAACGGTCGGCCTCCCGGTTGGGCGAGCCCCACTCCGCGCGCACTTGCAACCACAGGTTGTTGTCGATGCCCTCTCCGCGCTGCAGGCGGACCGTGGTTCCGTCCTCAAGCAGGGAGATTCCGATCGTGGCGGCCATCCCTACCCGTTGACTTCCTTTTCGAGCGCGTCGTAGCTCGTCTTCAGGGTCCCCATCAGCTCGTTGAACTTGCCCTGGTCGAACTCTGCGCTGGAGCTGACCTCGCGGTAGGACTCGATGGCGAGGTTGATCTTCTTCGTCGCGTCGCGCACGGCCTTGATTGGACCATCGAGGCTCTGCTTGACCTTGGTGTCGGTGCCGGCATCCTCGGCCGCCTCGTCGATGGCTTCCGCGACCTCGCGGATGAGGTCGTCGCGCTGGATCTTCGTCGGTGCATCGCCACCGTCGGCGGCCGGCATCTCGATCTCCTTCTCGCCCTCGGTGCGGGCGATGAGCTCGATCAGTGGCCGGAGGGTGGAGGTGACGCCGCCGTCGCCGCTCGAGATGTCCGCGTCGTCGAGCAGGTCCAAGTCGTCGTCGTCGCCGCCTGCGCCGGTGTCGCCCCCGCCGTTGGTCG
Source organism: Conexibacter sp. (assembly GCA_025964295.1). The sequence goes on along the minus strand of JAOPZD010000304.1, from coordinate 12,566 downwards.
TCGGCGCCGGGGTGACCAGCTTCTCCAAGCGGCCCTCGAGCGTCGGCTTCTCGGCCAACTTCGTGGCCAGATGCTCGTCGACCGCCTCGGCGTCGATCTTGCGCAGCTCCCGATAGAAGTTGCCGGACAGGATGCCGAGGAGCCGACCCTCGCGCATCTTCTCGGCCCCGTCGGGGTCCTTGCCTTTCAGCGACTCGTACTTGTCGTCGAGGTCAATGAGGGCCTGGCGCTTCTCGCCGTCGAAGAACGTCAGCGGCAGCTTGCCGTCGCTGCGCGCCTGCACGTCGCGGACGAGGGCGAGGATGCGCTGGGACTGCTGCACCCTCCCGATTCCGCGCTTGAGCTCCTTCTCGTCTGAGCTGGCGGCCCAGTTCAGCGCCTTGGCCACGTCCTCGGCGCTGTAGGAGTAGATGCTGATGAGGTCCTCGATGAAGAGGAGCTCGTTGGTGAACGAGTAGTCCTGCTTGAAGTCCCGCTGGATCTGGAGGCTCAGCTCGAGCTGGTCAATGTCCTTGTCCGTGGCGTCCTTGGGGAGGACCGCGACGCGGATGTGTCCGTGCGGGTCGATCTCTCGTAAGGCCGCCAGGCGCGTGTTGGCGTTGACCAGCAGGCCGGAGCTCGTGACCACTCCCGCGTCACGCTGGCCAACCTCAGCCAGGTTGGATGTGAGCGGCTCGTAGCCCTCGGTCGCGCGGAGGATGGACTCGATGACCTTCTGCGCTTCCTCTCCCGTGGGGTCGTCCTCGACCGTCTTGCGCTGGGGATGTGACTCGAGTTGCGCCTTGATGCGGTGAGAGCGGTGGTTGTAGATCACCGCGTCGACCGGCAGCTTGATCACCGGAAAGGTTTGGTCGTGGGCGCCCTTCCACGGGAGCGGGATGCGCTCCTGGTTCGTGTCCTCCGCGTAGGCCTCCTTCGCCTCCTTTACCCGCTGCTCGCGGGCCTCCTTGGTCATCACGGCGAGACAACTCCTTGGGTGGTGGTGCGGATACGGCCGGCCTGGACGATGTCATCGGCCAGGCGCGGAAGGTCGCGGTCGGAGAAGAGGCGGCCGTCGAACGCCGCCGCGAGCTCCGCCGTCTCGCTGCGTGCGGCCCATCCCGGGCCCGCCACGAGTACTGCCGTGGGCAGTGACCGATCGCGTGCCATGCCGATGAGCTTCCGGGCAGCCTTTGAGGCGCTGCCCGAGTCACGCATCACCGAGAAGATCACGCCGTAGACGGGCCGCTCGCCCTCCACAACGACCAGTGCGATCTGCTTGTCGCTGCGGGTGACCTCACGCATGGTCGACACAGACTTGTCGCCGCCCACGCTTGTCGATCGCCAGTACTTGATGCCACGCTCGTCGAGCGCCTCACAGAGCTTCGCTGCGAGTCCACGGGGAACTTTGCTCGTGGTGCGGTTGCGGTGCGCCAGCCAAGTGCCGCCTGCGGCGCGCTGGGCCAGCAACACGCCATAGGGCACGCCGTGCTGGAGCTGGGTCTCGAGTGCGTCCCACGCCTCATCCCCGGCGCGGCCGCTGATGAGGAGCTCCAGGGGCCGGACCGGTGAGGCGTCGGGGAGGTCGACCTTTTCCTCGCCACGGATGATCATGTCGAGCTCCTTGAACGCCGCCCGCACCTGCGAAGGGGTCCACGACCGGTCCGGCTCGGATGGCAGTCCGGAGACACGGGTCTGAAGCTCGCCGTAAGACAGACCGGCGGCGTAGCAGAGCGCTTCGACGGCGCGAGGATTGGATCGCTGCGCAGCGATCAAGGCGCTTTCTGAAGCCTTGGCAAGGCGGCCCCCCGGAGAGTGGCTGGCGATCCGGAGCAGCGCGTCCTCGAGGTCGCGAGGGCGATCTATGGTCGCCGCGTCGAAGAGGAAGGCGGCCGTGTCGAAGTCCGACGCGGCGATTTTGCGTGTCAAACGCCGGAGCGCCGCCTGGGCACCGGGGTCGTCTGGCAGGCACGCCACTCCTCGCAATAGCGTGTGCAGGTCGGTTCCATCCTCGAGGCGCGCGTCTCGAGCGATCCAATCGAGGCCGGCGTCCAGGGTGGCCCGACCCGTTGCCAGCGTGATGACCTCGCGTGCAGCGGCTACGTCCATCAGGGCAGGACGGCGGTTTGCGCTGGGGGCGGACAAAGGGGGCTCACTTCCACGCGCATAACCTACGTGTGGAATCGGACCCGCGCTCATGGGGCTTGAGCCCGAACGTCGTGGGGGTCCGTTGGCTCACCGACAGCACGGCTGAGTCTGCGCGGCGGGTCTCAGCAGCATCGGTTGCTCAGTCCAGGGTGCGAGGGCGGGATCCCAGTGGTGGCCCGGGCCGGCAGCGCCTCTGCTCCTACCAGTTTCTTAGGCTCAGACGGCGCAACCGGGGTCGTGAGCATGTTCGCGCGCAGTGAAGCGCGCGCGAACATGCGACGGTCCAGCCGAAGGCTGGTCCCCCGGAAAGGCCGCCGGAGGCACTACCGCTGTGAGGTGCCGAATAGGCTCGGACCCTCAGTCCACTTACGCGCCGGTATTTCGTAGCTGAACGCACGCCTGCTCAGCCACTAATACCGGCACCCCTCCGAGACAGGCGGTGGACATTGCCCTGTGGCGGATCGAGTCAGAGATCAGCGCGGCCATGGCGCGCGGCGCGCTCAAGGACGAGATCGAGCCCGCCGCGCGCGTCGATCCCGACGAGCTCATGCCCGACTGAGTCGGCGCAGTCACGCGAGCACGACGTTGCGGGCCTACAGCAGATCCAGAGGGCCCCGCGCCAGCGACCAGTTGACGAGGTCCTCCGTCAGCGCGTCGCGAAGTATCCGCCCGTCGGTCAGGATGATGCCGCGCGGCTTGGCGGGGCATACCGGCGCCGCGACGCCGACACTCAGACCGCCTCCTTCCTCAGCGCGAGCTTCAGCACCGCGCGTCCCTCGTCTGTGATCGCGTAGAGGACGGCGCGCCCGTCGCGCGGGTCGTCGTGCGCCGACAGCAGGCCCTGGTCGCGCATGACGCGGCACGCGCGGTACAGGCTGGTGTGCTCTTCATTGCGCTCGAGGCGCTCGCGGATCTCGAGCGGCGTCAGCGGGCCGTGCTCAGCTACCTGCACCAGGATGCGGTCGCTGAGCGTGTAGACGTCCGGGCGGGGGCTCGGGGTGCTCATGCCGACACCGCCTTGCGGCCCAGCGCGTCGGTGGCGTTGGCCAGGCCGATGCGGATGGCCTGGTCGATCGAGTCGCACCCCTGAGCGATCGCGATCCGGGTCTGGTTGTAAGTGTCGAACACCTGCGCCTCGTACTGGCCGGGGGTGCTGCCGCCGACCACGACCTGCACAGGGATACGGAGCTCGGTGGTGAAGCTGCGCTCGGACATCAGACCAGAGCCTCCGCCAGCTCGGTGATGATGAAGAGCTCGCCGAGCCGCTCCACCGTGCCGTCACGTAGGACGATGCTGCGATCGAGCACAACGCGGTCGTCCTCGGTGTCGATGACAGTCCAGACCGCAGTGGGGTCCAGGTCCTCCACAGGCAGGTCCTGGTCGGTGGCGACCAGGAAGCCCATGTGGAAGGGCGTCCGAGCCAGGATGTCGTAGGTGCCAGTGAGGTCAGAGGTGGTGACCACGCCAGCGGGGAGTGAAAGTGTGTCCATGTCCCAACCTACTGCAGTAGTGCACATGTGCAATAGAGCTTCGGGCCTCGTTGGCGAGATTTCTGTACGAACGCAAAGAGGCCCCCAGAATGTGGAGGCCTTGAGGTTCCTTCTCCTTCGGGGTCATGGTCGTCGGTAGATGCCTGCACGACCACACCACCGCAGGGTTGGTGGAGCAGCCCTCTACTACTACGACTCGAGAATCCTGCCGTTGTCCACACTTTCTTCTGCCGGTGTGGGTGTATGGCGCAGTGGTCCCTGATTGCTCGGTGAACCGGCCGCTAGCGCGGCCCGTCCGATCGCTCGCTGCGCTCGCTGGATCGACGAACCAGGGGGAGTCGGGCTGAGTGCCTCTTGCTGCTGCCGCAGCTCAGCGGTCTCGTGGTAGCCCTTCTAAAACGGACATCCGCTCCTGCCGCCCTTCGAGGCGATCACCCTTCCGACAGGAACCGCGTGCAGCTCACGCAGCCCCGGCCGCTGGGAGGAGGCCACCTCGGCGCTTCTGCGTTGGGCTGCGTGAGCTGCACAGGAGCGAGCTGGCGAGCGACGTCAGCGAGCATGAGGATCGCGGAGCCCTCGAACCCGCAGACCTTCAAAGATCCACAGGTGAACCCACAGGGGTAGACGAGGTGTACAGCGCCCATTGTCCGTCCGGCAGGGTGGTGTAATCCGCCCAACGGACCAGAAACTACTGAACATGTGCAGTATCCCCTGGCTGCGTGCGCAACCGTGGCGTAGGGTGGGACATGTCACTTCGCTCCTCGGGCTCCGAGGGCGTCACCAGCACCGGTGCGCCCACGCCCATCACCTCGCCGCAGCTGCGGCCCACAGAGAAGACCCGGCTTCGCTACCTGCGTGCCTACCTGCGGGAGGTCAACCAGATCCCGCGCCGCCAGCGCAACCAGATCATGGACAGCCTCTTCCTGGCCCTTCTCTACCGCTGCCCGTGGGTTGGTGCGCCCGTGCGGGTCAGCTACGCATCGCTGTCGCAGTCGATCGGGAAGCAGCGCCCGGGCCGCGCCGCCGTTCACCCCAAGCACCCGAACAAGGCCGTGCGAGACGCCGGCACCCAGCTCGCCGAGCTCGGCCTAGTCACGCGCACCACCTTCATCAGTGACGACTGGCGCGGTGAGCCGCGCTACGCGCCGTGCCAGTGGCGCCTCGTCAAGCAGCCCGGCGTCGCCGACGTCGACCTGCCGAAGTGGGCCGAAGCCGGGCGCTTCATCCGCCGGCTCGCGCGCCAAGACTCGACGATCGGCCCCATGGCCGAATCCCTGCTGGTGCGCCTGGCGCTGGCCGTCGACGCGGCCGGTGAGCTGCGGCTGACGCTGACCCAGCTGGCCGAGCTGTGCGGGGTGGAGCGCAAGGCGATCACCGAGCACCTGTCCAGGCTCGCCGAGCTGGGCTTCGGCATCGCCGAGCTCGAGCGCGGTGGCAAGGGACAGCCGTGGCTCATCCGTCTGGAGATGGTGCCGATGGGCGACCGCTGCTTCGAGCAGTGGCTGAATGCCCGCCGTGCGGACGTGGCCGCCTTCGAGGCTCACGAGAAGGAGCTGGCGCCCATGCTGGCCGCGCAGGGCGCCGCTGGCCGCGCGGAGCGCATCGAGATGTTGCGCCGCGACATCCAGGTCGGGCTCAGCACCGACGACGAGGAGGAGCGCGAGGCGTGCCTGGCCTTCTACAGCGCCGAGGACCTCGACAGGCTGCGGGAAGAGTTCGCCTTCTTCGGGTCCATCACCACCACGAGGGTGGAGACCCTCTTCGCCGACTACCTGTAGGCAGCACGACACGAGGCCCGAGCTGGTGGCTCGGGCCTCGTGCTGTCCGTGCTGCCCGGGGAATGTCACTTCGCTCGGGTATGTGAGGGGCACAACGATGGTCGGTGCCTGTCCTTTCATTCTACGGATGCCGCACAACTTGTCGTTGCTCTTGGTGCCTCAACGGCAGCCAATTTCACGCCTGGAGCGACAAACGGCTCTGCCAGGCTGATACATCCTCTGGCATGAGCAACAACGCCAACGACGGCGCGACAGCTCCCGCCACGGCGGCACCCGCACACAGCTCCAAGCAGCCCAGTGGTGGCGTCGCTTCGAGCCCCCAGGGTGCCGCCGGCGGGGCGCGCGCTCCCACATCAGCAGAGCATTCTGGTGGTACGGTTGCGCGGAGCAGGCCGCCGCACAACCAGGAGGACTACATGACCATCATCGACGACGCTCAGAAGCTCGTCGAACAGGCCCAGCGTGAGGCGCGCCAGAAGATCGAGGCGCGCATCGCACAGCTGGACCGCGAGATCGCACCGCTGCAGGACGAGCGGGACGAGCTCGAGCAGGCGCTTGCTCAGTACGGCGGCAAGCCGCAAGGCGGGTCGCAGCGCAGGAGCAGCGGCGCGCGTCTGACGCGCGAGCAGCGCCACAAGCAGGTGCTGGACGCTGTGAAGGCCAAGAAGGACCTCAGCACGGCGCAGCTGGCTCGTGAGCTGGGCATCAGCCCGAACCGGGCCACCGGACTCGTTCGCGAGCTCCGGGAGGCGAACATGCTGGCCGACGGTCAGCCGCTGCGCCTCAAGTAGGCACCAGCTTCACCTCCAGGGTTGGTCGCAGCAGGGTTGGTCGGTGGGTGCATGTACGGAGAGGGCCCCGGAGACGGGGCCCTCTCTCGTTCAGGCGCCGACGCGACCCTGATACCAACTGAAGGTGCCCCCACCACGCAGGCGACCCCTCGCCTTCCAGCAGTTCCTCGCGGCCTTCCGTCAGCCCGGTGCCACGCACCCGATGGAGGATCTGCTGAGCGCGCGGATCCACCTCGTGCAGGCCGCCAACGCGCCGACAGTCGAGGACCACATCCATCACTTGCAGGCCTCGCTGGAGTGCGGGCTGCGGTGGAGCAAGACGGTCGCCGCCGAGATGCGCCGCCAGGTGGAGGCCAGCCGACGATGACGCCGCAGTGGACGCCCCTCGCGGCGCCCTGGTACGTCGATGCAGGTGGCAGCGACGGCGTCGTGCAGGCCTGGCTCTCGTTCGACTGGAGCTCGGGCAGGGAGCTGGAGTACATGCTCACGGTGCCGCTGCGCGACTGCCTCGTATGGGTGGAGTTCGACCAGGTGCTGATGGAGCGAGAGGACCGCCTCGACGTGCTCTCCGCGCGCGTACAGCAGATCCTCGCCGAGGGCTTCGACCCGCGCTGGGGGATCACGTGAGGCGCATCGACACGCCCGAGCAGGCCGAAGAGGAGCTCCGCCGGCTGCAGCTGCGCACCGCCGACGATCTGCGCGGTGACGCTGCGCTGACGGACGACTGGGCGCGCGCCGCTGGCCTACGCGCATCGGCGGCCGAGCTCGAGCGCCGCGCCGGCCGTCCGCGCCTGCGCCTTGTCACAGGCGAACCTACAAAACCCCCAACACCCACAAGCGCAGCGTGATGTCCCCCAGATCCGCCGCTACGACACAGTCGGCCCCGAGCGCTCGATACCAATAATGGACACCTGTTCGAGCCGCGAACCAGGGTCCTCGTCGCCGGATACCATCTGAAAGTGCAGGACCCCACACCCACACTCGACCCCCAGCGGCACCCCGACTACTACCTCGTCTCCGAGGTCGCCCAGAAGCTCCGCGTGTCGCCCAAGACCGTGCGCAAGCTCATCCTCAGCAAGCAGCTCGAGGCCACCAGGGTGGGCACCGCCTACCGCATTTCGGCGCAGGCGCTCGAGGACTACAAGCAGCGGGCCAGCACCCTGCACGACGTGACCGAGGACACCACCGTGGTGCCCATCAAGCGCAAGCGCACCCGCGTGCGACGCGGCGCTGATCCGCAGCAGGCGCAGACGTTGCGCGAGCTCTTCGCCCTGTAACGCCAGGGCACAATCATGGCGGTTGCCGTGATACTTTGTCCGCCATGGCCTCGATCCAGAAGGAACAGACCAAGCAGGGCACCCGCTACCGGGTGCGGTGGATCGAGGTCGACGACGACGGCAAGAAGCGCCACCCCTCGGAGACCTTCAACACTCGGGAGGCTGCCAAGAAGCGCAAGGCCCAGATCGAGGCGGCCAACAGTCGCGATGCGGTGGTCATGGGCACTCGGGCCCAGCAGACGCTCACGGAGTGGATGGTGTTCTGGTGGAAGACCTGGATGGTCACCCGCGACGAGGCCACCCGGCGCAACTACCAGTCCTCGATGGTCAACCACATCGTGCCGCGCCTGGGCGCCGTCCAGCTGCACGAGTTGGCCTCCACGCCCTCGACCCTGCAGCGCTGGCACAACGCGCTGCGCAACGACGGGGTGGGCGAGCCGACCATCCGCTACGCCACAGCGGTGCTCTCGAGCTCGCTCGGACGCGCCTACAAGGACGGCATCATCCCCATCAACCCGTGCTCGCGGCTGGACTGGGGCTCGCAGGAGACGCGGCAGTTCGTTCGCGCCGCCGATCCCGCCTTCTTCGAGGCCGTGCGCCAGAGGCTCCTGAGCGCCGAGTTGCGCAAGGGCGCGCCGGCGTGGGTGCGCGCGCGGGATGCCGCCTACTCCTCGGTGCTCTACCAGGCGTTTCTGCGCCCGCAGGAGGCCAACGCGCTGCAGTGGAGGCACATCGACTTCGACGGCGAGCAGATCCTGATCGAGCAGGCCATGAAGCCCGGCCAGCTCGGGACCACCAAGACCAAGACCAAGCGCCCCGCGCCGATGTTCGCCACGCTGACGGCCGACCTCGAGGCCTTCAAGCTCGAGTCGCAATCGGTGAGCCGTCGCAACCGGGCGGCGACCTCGCACGCCGACCCCGAGGACTTCGTCTTCCCCGGCAAGGCCGGCGGACCGCCGCGCACGCTGAACTCCTACCGCACCTGGCGCCGCACCACCTGGCGCCCGGCGGTGGCCGACGTGGTCGCCGCGCATCCTGAGTGGGCCGACTTCGCCGAGGCGCGCCCCTACCTCGGACGGCACAGCGGCATCTCGCTCGCGCTCCTGGAGTTCGACTACCGCAGCGTCGCCTCATGGGCGGGCCACAGCCCGCAGACCTTGTTGAAGCACTACGCGCACTTCATCCAGGCGCACCGCAAGCGCTCGTACTCGGTCGAGGAGCTGCTGGCCGAGGCGCGCCGCGACCCTGACCACGCGACGGTGCCCGAGCTCGCCGACGTGGTGGCCGAGATCATGCCCGGCGAGGACGCCGCCGAGGACCTGGCGGACGCCGCCTGATGAGTTTGCGCAGGAATGCACTTGCCATCCTGTTGCCATTGCCACGCACAGACGGGCGAAAAGCGGCGGATTAGCAGGGGAACCGGACCCCAGGCCCTGTCACTCGTAATGAAGGGGTCCCCGGTTCGAATCCGGGCGTCGGCTCTCCCGGAAGCCCCGCACCTAGCGGGGTTTTCGCGTTCCGGGCGCCTCCGCGGGGCACGTTGTTGTAGCTCTAGGGCAACCTAGAGGGCAACCGGGCGGCGGTGGGGGCGACCCGGCTGCGCTGGGCGGGCGGCCCCCAGCGCTCCGGCGCCTGACGCTCAAGCAGCCACGCTGCGGCCCGCCACGAGCCCCTATGGGCCGCCAGCGTCGTGCGCGCCACCAGGTCGGCCTCGCAGCCCGCGCGGGCGCCCGCGACGGCGGCGCGCAGCTGCCGGTGCTCGGGCCGTCGGCTCGCCATCCAGCGCTGGTACGTCCGGGACGAGATGCCGGCGACCTCGCACGCGAGCGCGAGCGTCAGGCCGGCGCGGACGCCGCCGACCAGCCGCGCCTCGGTCTCCTGGGTGAGCTTCGTCGGGCGCGACATGGCCTACAAGTTTCGCGTGTTGGCGCGGACCAGCAGCTGCCCAGTTGCATGGAAAGCGCATTGCGGCCGGGGGCGATAGTCCAAGGAACCGGACGTCACACTGCACCGATGACGCGAGCCGAATTCGTTTCCATGGTCCGAGCCCTCCGGGCCGATCTTGAAGCGAGCGCGGGCGACTGGGAGAACTCGACCCTGGAGCGCTATCTCGACGCGCTCGCAGCGTGGACGGAAGACTCCGCCGGCTACTACGAGAGCCGGGGCGAACCGACCCCGGACCTGGATTGGTCGGCATTCGCCGATGCCTTGGCGGCGGCAAAGAGCTACGAGTAACCGCTTCCGCCTTGGACGAGACTCAGAAGCTTCCTCGGCCTGCTTTGCATGGAAAGCGACAGCGCCGGAGATGGTTCTTTCGTGGCGAAGGCGCACATCACAGGTGACGAGTGGGCGCGCGGTGGCTTTCGCGTTGTCGCCGTCGGCTGGGTCGTTGCTGCCTTGGTCGTTGCGCTCCACCTCTGGCACGAGGACATCGGAGCGGGCGTTATTGCCGACTGCCATCGGCCCATCGTCGCGTATGCGACGGAACTCGCCTTGGCTGCGTGCGGCGTTGCGTTGGCGCTGCGGGCCGCGAGTCGAGAGATGGCCAAGAAGATGGCGTTGCTCGGCATTGCGTTGATCGTCGCCCTGTGGCTGCCCGCGGCGTTTGCTCTCCCGACGGCGTTTACCGCGGTCTGCGAGAACTGACGTACCGCTCGTTCTTGGGCCTCTCGCTTCGGACTGCGATGAAGGAGGGCCTCCTCGGTGGGACGCTCCGCGTGTCACCGAGAAGCGAGTCCAAGGAGGCCCGTACTCATGTTGCACGCTGGGCTGGATCTGAGTCGTCGAAAGGTCGACGTGTGCCTGCTCTCTGGGGCCGGTGAGATCGTCGACGAGTGGGCATCGCCGCCCGATGCCGACGGGCTGCGCGGGGTGGCGGCACGGACCGCGATGTGGGGCTCGCCGGTGCGTGGGGTGATCGAGTCGATGAACGGCGCGCGGTTCGTCCACGACCGCCTCGAGGAGCAGGGCTGGGACGTGTTGATCGCCGACGCGACCAAGGTCAAGGGCCTGGCGCCGCTGGCCTGCAAGACCGACAAGATCGACGCGCGCGTCCTGGCCACGCTGGTTGGGGTAGTCCGCGCAGGTCGCAGCGGCACGGGCGACGGGGCCGGCTGGACCCGGCTGGGCGGTCGACAACGAACACCGGTGAGAAGGTCACGAACGTGGTGATGATAGGACGACGGCAGAGCGCATGCTGCGCAGTGTGCCTTCAGTACCGGTCGGTGAAGGAGGACGCGCTAACCCGCACGACATGAGCGGAGCCGTCCGTGTCGGTCTACAACTCGTAGATGTTTCCGAGTTGGTGCCAGGACGTTCCGAGCGCCTGCGCGGCTTGTGCGTGGCCGTGTCCCCGCGCGCGGTCGAAGTAGGCGCGCAGCGTTGCCACGTCCTCGCCCCGGTAGTAGGTCGTCTCCACGTACAGGAAGCCGTGGGCCAACAGCAGCGCCGCAAGCGCCGACGCCTCCCGCGACTTGACCTCCACCTCTGTGATCTGCACGCCCGGCGGCGTGCTCTCGACGCGACAGCTGGCGGCGATCACCGCGCGCCGCGGCAACTTGCGGCCTTGGACCGCGCTGATGACCTGCGATAGGACGACGCTCAGCAGGATGATGAGCCACGCACCCGAGGTCGTGCCGGTGGCCGTCGTGGCGAGCACGGACGCGCCAAACGCAGCACCGATGATGAGCGCCAGGCCGAGCCCCGACGCCAGCAGCGCCGGAGCGAGTGCCCGCACACCGCCGAGCGAGACCGTCTGCCGGGCGTAGGACTAGGTGCTGTATGTGCTCAGGTCATGGCCCCGAGAGCCTGCCCAGCCGTCGGCCGAGGTCAGATGTGGCCGTCGACCATGGCCACCTACGGTGAGCACTGCCTCTCGCACGGAGGTGGAGGATGGCCCCGAGCCCGGACGATCAGCCGCGGTGGATGCGACTCAACCGCTGATCGCCGGCAGCATCTCATCGTCGCCGCGCCCCGCTGTGCGCTCGTGCGCTTCGTCCTGTTCAAGCTGGGAGTGCGCAGACATGAAGGCCGCTTCCACCTCGCCGAGCAGTCGCTGTAGTGCCGTCGCAGTACGCAGCGCTCGAAAGTCGCCACGCGATGTGAGCAAGGCAGTGGTGGCCTGCGCCAGCGAGATGGCCGTCCACATGCCGGGGTCGGCGAGCCCCGCATTACTCGGCCCCGTGAGCAGCAGGTCAACCGGGGCCATCAGCCCGAGCGTGTGCGTGATGCCGCGAGACCTGCGTGCACGCCTTCTGACGCCCACTTGAAGTGCGGTCGCCAGTGCTCCATGTCGGCGGCTCGCTCAAGGTCGTAGAACGTCGGACGGCTCTTGTCGAGCGTTGCGGCGGCCCATCCGTAGTCCTCCACATAACTGGCGCCGAAGCGTTCGACCAATGCGTCCCGCCGCTGCCGCATGTGGTCCATCTCGTTTTCCGTCAACGGTTCCGCGCCGAGCCGTTCGGCATGTTGCTGGAACTGCCTCGCAGCCTTGTAAGCGGTCGCGTTCGCGTGTAGCAGGTAGCACTCGCCGACCTCGCCTCCCTGCGTGCGGATGAAGAACGCCGTCACGGCAATCTCGTGGAGTGTTCGCGAGCGAGCGTGCGCGCCATCGGCATGCCCCGTTCGCAGGAGCGCACGCGCCTCCGAGGCCACCCGACACGCACGTGCGTGGAGCCTCACGAGAGCGTCAAAGTTGCAGTCGTTGTTCTCGGCCGCCTTCGGCCGGTAGTTCTCGTTGAACCAATCGCCCTCTGCCTGCGCGCGAAGGTAGAGCACGTCCAGCGCGTCGAAGGCTGCACCCCAACGGGCGTGTAGGCGAGCTTCGAACCCTTCGATGCCCGCGCGGTACCCGCTGAGCGCGTGCGTTTAGCGTCGCCGCCTGCGGCCAACCGGGGTTGCGGCTCTTCCCGCGCCCAGACGGAGACTGGTTCAAGGTCGACGACTGGAACAACTGGCGCAACCGGCAGTTCTACGAGGCGCTCGATGACTTGGGGATCTCTCGGCGCCGGCCGTATGACCTGCGGCATTCGTTCGCCTCGCTGCTGATCCGCGAAGGCGAGACGTCGATCGTTGAGCTCGCCGAGCAGCTCGGGCACTCGCCGA
>JAOPZD010000278.1 GCA_025964295.1 Conexibacter sp. | reverse complement strand
TGCCGGGCGACGGCCTCGCGGGCCGCGCGCAGGGCCGCGCGGGGCGACCAGGTCTCGAGCTCGGCGCCCAGCGCCACGAGCCCGACGATCAGGCCGGCGAGCATCGTCAGCGCGCCGACGCCGAAGGTGAAGGTCGTGATCGCCGCGATGTCGACGGCCTGGCCGGTCGTCTCCACGAAGCCGTAGCTCAGCATCGCCAGCCGCAGCCCCGCGCTGGCCGGCGCCAGCGGGATGATCCGGCCGCCGCCCTGGGCGGCCATGACGAGCACCACGGTGGCGAGCGTGACCGGCAGGTGGAAGGCCTCCATGAACGCCGCGAGCGACCCGAGGCGGATCAGGCGCCCGAGCGCCTGCCAGCTCGCGACGCCGGTGATGAAGTGGCGCGGCTGGCCGAGGATCGCGAGGCCCTGGCGCAGGCGCACCGCCAGGTCGGAGACGCGCCGGCGCAGCAGGCGGTACAGCAGGTAGCCGGCGCCGGCGGCCAGCGCGGCCGACCCCGCCGAGAGGAACGGGTGCTCGATGACCAGCGTGACGTCGACGTGCGGCAGCTCGCCGGAGGACGTCGGCACGGGCAGGAAGCCGTTGCTCAGCGCCCAGATCACGAGGCCGAAGCCGAAGACGGTCTCGAACAGCGTCTCGGGCAGGAACGTCGCCGCGAGGGTCGGGTAGCGCGCGCCGGGGATCCGGCGGTGCACCAGCCACAGCTTGACGATGTCGCCGCCGCGCGCCGGGATCACGCCGTTGAGGCCCGCGCCCGCGAGGTAGGCGGCCATCGTGTGGCGCGGCCGCAGGTTCGTGGCGTCCGGGTAGGACGCGCGCAGGATCGTGTGCCAGCCGCGCGGCCGGACGGCCTGGGCCAGGACGTAGAGCACGGTGCCCAGCGCCGCGAGCCACGGGTTCACGCTCGTCGCACGGTGGAGCAGGAGCTCCAGCGCGTGGTCGGCGGTGCGGAAGACGTCGCTCAGCATGTCCACTCCGTGTTAACGACACGTCGTGCACGCAAGTAGAGCGCAGCGGGCGGTGACCGGCGCGTCAGGACCCCTGCCGCGGCGGCACGTCGTCGGGCCACCTGCCGTGACGGGCGAAGTAGGCGCGTGCCTCGTCCTCGCGGGTCCGGGCGCGGTCGCCCGAGACGCCCATGCGGTGCAGCCAGTTCAGCAGCGCGACCGAGAGGCCGGCGCCCCACAGCGCGGCGGCCCCTTCGAACGACGTCTCGTCGCCGCCGCGCACGATCACCAGCACGACCCCGGCGAGCAGGATCGTGACGGGCAGCCACACGCGGACGACCGACATCATCTGCCTTCTACGGTACCCCGCGAACGGCGTGTGGTGAGCACCAATCCGGTGAGGATCGCCGCGACGCCGAGGAGCTGGAGCCAGCTCGGGCTCTCGCCGAAGATGATCACGCCCAGGATCACCGAGCCGACGGGCTGGATCGTCAGCAGGATCGAGGTCAGCGCGGCGGGCAGGCGCGGCAGCGAGGCGCTGATCAGCAGCCAGCCGAGGACCTGCGAGGTCAGCGCCAGCGTGACGAGCCAGCCGTGGGCGGGCCACGACGGGACGAGGTCGAGGTCGCCGACGACCGCGCCGATGGCCAGCGCACCGAGGGTGGCGACCCAGGTCGCGTCGAACAGCGGCCCGGCGGGGCGGCGCAGGTCGCTGCCGCCGGCGCGGAGCACGAGGATGAAGCCCGCGTAGCTGAGGCCCGTGGCGATGCCGAAGACGACGCCCTGGGCGGGCCGGTCGCCGTAGGCGCCGGACTCCAGCGCGCCGGAGATCAGCACGATGCCCGAGAGCATCAGCGGCAGCGTCGCGAGCACGCGGGCGCCGGGCTTCTCCTTCAGCGCGGCCCAGGCGATCAGCGGGACGAAGGCCACCTGGAGGTTGCCCAGGACGGTGGCCAGGCCGGCGCCGACGTCCTCGATAGCGTGGTGCCAGCAGACGAGGTCGATGGCGAAGAAGACGCCGGCGATGGCCGCCAGCCTGCGGTCGCGCAGGGGGCGTGGGCCGTGGCGCTTGTCCTCGGCGCGCGCGAGGAGGTAGAGGACCGGGACCGCGTAGGCGCAGCGGAAGACCGCGGCGGTCGAGGGCGAGACGTCGGCGAGGCGGACGAGGACCGCGGAGAACGCGATCGCCAGCGCGCCGAGGACGGCCATCGCGCGGGGGCGCGCGGCCAGCTGCTCCAGCGGCGTGGGGGTGGTCGGCGCGGCGGCCGTGGTCGTCTCGGCCACGGCGATGCACGGTAGGGATCAGTGCTGTGGGCTGGTGTTCTGGTCGGCCCCGACGAGGACGATGACCGCCGCCTGGTCGCCGGCGATGACCCGCACCGCCCTGGGCGCGGGGCGCGGCGTGAGCTGGCCGGGGAGGCCGATGGCCTGCGCGACCTCCGCGGCGGCCGGGGAGCCGCTGGGGCGCGCGTAGTAGACCTGCGTCGTGGCCAGGTCCTGCGCGGCCGCGTTGGTGACGTTGCCGATCTTGTGCTTGGCGTTCTGCAGCCGGTTGGCCACGCCGCGGGCCAGGCCGGGGGCGGTGGTGGCGTTGAGGACCGCGACGGTGAAGGTGCCGGGGCGGGGCGCCGCCGGGTCGGCGAGGACCGTCCGCGCGGGCGCGGGCG
>JAOPZD010000237.1 GCA_025964295.1 Conexibacter sp. | reverse complement strand
TCGATGGCGAGCATCTCGAGCGCCGCGTCGGCGGCCTCCGCCGTCACGACGCCGGTGCCGCGGACCTCCGCGTAGTCGCGCACCCGCTTGAGCAGGCGGTTGGCGACGCGCGGCGTGCCGCGCGAGCGGCGGGCGATCGCCGCCGCGCCGCCCTCGTCGATCGCGCAGCCGAGGATGTGCGCGGAGCGGTGGATGATCGCCGCGAGCTCGGGGCCCGCGTAGGGCTCCAGGCGGTGCTGGATGCCGAAGCGGTCGCGCAGCGGCGTCGTCAGCAGCCCGGCACGGGTGGTCGCGCCGACCAGCGTGAACGGCGGCAGCGGCACGTCCATGACGCGCGCGCCCGCGCCCTGGCCGACGGTGATCGGCAGCTTGCGGTCCTCCATCGCCGGATAGAAGGTCTCCTCCAGCGCGCGGCTGAGCCGGTGGATCTCGTCGACGAAGAAGATCGAGCGCGGCTCGAGCGCGCCGAGGAACGCGGCGATGTCGGCCTTGCGCTCCAGCGCGGGGCCCGCCGTCTGGACGAACGGGACCTCGAGCTCGGCGGCGAGGATCTGCGCCAGCGACGTCTTGCCCAGGCCGGGCGGGCCCGCGAGCAGGACGTGGTCGAGCGCCTCGCCGCGCAGCCGCGCGGCCTGGAGCGAGACCGACAGCTGGTCCTTCAGGCCCTCCTGGCCGATGAAGTCCTCCAGCGTCCGCGGCCGCAGCGAGCGGTCGAGGTCGTCGTCGAAGGCCTCCTCCGGCGTCTGGATCCGCAGCCCGCTCATGCGCGCGCCGCCTTCAGCGCCTGCTGCAGGAGGTCCTCGGGCGTGTCGCCGGAGGCGCCGGCCAGCAGCCCCTCGGCCTCGTCGAGCGAGAAGCCCAGCTCGACCAGGCCCTCGCGCGCCAGCGAGCGCGGGTCGTCGCCGCGGCGGACCGTGATGTCGCCGGCCGGCAGGTCGTCGACCGCGCCGACCTTCTCGCGCAGCTCGACGATGATCCGCTCGGCCGTGCGCTTGCCGATCCCCGGCACGGCGGTGAGCCGCTTGACGTCGCCCGCGGCGACCGAGGCGATCAGCTCGCGGGGCGAGCCGCCCGACAGCACGGCCTGGGCCATCTTGGGGCCGACCGACTGCACGCCGATCAGCAGCAGGAAGAGGTCGCGCTCCTCCTCGGTGGCGAAGCCGTAGAGCGACAGCGCGTCCTCGCGGACGACCAGGTGCGTCAGCAACGAGACCGACTCGCCGGCGGCGGGCACCTGGCGCAGCGTCTCGGCCGAGACCGCCAGGCGGTAGCCGACGCCCGAGGCCGTCTCGATCACCACGTGGTCGGGGCGCCGGACGAAGACCTCGCCCGCGACGAGGGCGATCATCGCGCCGCTCCGGCCATCACGGCCGCCATCGGCGCGTGGTTGGCGTGGCAGACGCCGACGGCCAGCGCGTCGGTCGCGTGGTCGGGCAGCGGATCGTCGGGCAGGCCGAGCATCGCGCAGACCATCCGCGCGACCTGGTCCTTGGCGGCGCGCCCGGTCCCGCACACCGCCTGCTTGACCTGCTGGGGCGTGTAGGACGAGCACGGCACGCCGCGGCGCCCCGCGGCGAGCATCACGACCCCGCGCGCCTGGCCGACCGCGAAGGCGCTGCGGGCGTTCTGGCCGAAGAAGAGGTCCTCCAGCGCGACGGCGCCGGGCTGGTGGCGCGCGATGAGCTCGTCGACCTCGGCGAAGATCGTCGCCAGACGCTGCTCGAGCGGGACGCCGGCGCGCGTGGTCACCACGCCGCCGTCCAGCGCGACGAAGCGCATGCCGCGCCGGGCCACCACGCCGTAGCCGGTGTTGGCGAGGCCGGGATCGATGCCGAGGACGTTCACAGGGGATTGCATTCTGCGGCCACCATCGGATGCCTCCCTCGCCATGGACGGCGCCGCGTGCATGAGCGATGTGTCCACCCTCGCTACAGGTCGCACGAGCCCGGCCGCACGCGTGTCGACACAGACCCCGTGTTCACCGAGACGCGTCGCCTCCGCGACGAGCTGCGCAGCTCGCATGCGCGCATCGCCGCCCTCGAAGCCGAGCGCAGCGAGTACCTGCGCAAGGACCGCCGCACGGGCGCCGGCGTGCTGACGCTCGACGCCTTCCGGGAGGCCGCCGCCGCGGCGCTGCGCGGGTCGCAGCGCCGGGGCGAGCCCGCCGCCCTCGTGCTCGTCGACATCGACGGCTTCCGCGCCCTGAACGGGCGCCGCGGCGCCGCCGCCGGCGACGAGGCCCTCGCGGCCGTCGCCTCCCGCCTGCGCGAGCTGGTCCGCGGCGGCGACCTCGTCGGCCGCACCGGTGCCGACGAGCTGGCCGTGGTCATGCCCGGCGCCAACCTCGCCGGCGCCCGCGGCGTCGCCGAGCGGCTCGTCTCGATCCTCGAGCAGCTGGGCCCCGTGACCGTCTCGGCCGGCATCGCGGTCGACGGCGGCACCGGCCAGCTCGACGGGCTGATGGCCGACGCGGCCGCGATCCTGGAGCGCGCGCGGATCGCCGGCGGCGGGCGCGTCGGCGCCCCCGGCCGCGTCCCGA
>JAOPZD010000136.1 GCA_025964295.1 Conexibacter sp. | reverse complement strand
CTTGGCGCGGACGGAGCGCGGCACCCAGTCCAGGGAGCGCAGCTCGTCGATGATCGCGCCCTTGATGCGGGTGATCGCGTAGGTCTCGAACTTGATCTCGCGCTCGAGGTCGAACCGCTCGATCGCGCTGATCAGGCCGACGAGGCCGTAGGAGATGAGGTCGGCCTCCTCGACGTGGGCCGGAAGCCCGGACGCCATGCGGCCCCCGACGTACTTGACCAGCGGTGAGTAGGCGACGACGAGCCGCTCGCGGGCATGCGTGTCACCGGTCGCCTTGTAGCGGCGCCAGAGGTCCCGAAGCTCAATGGCCTTGACGTTGGTCTCCATCCCTGTTCCCCGTCTCGCTCATGCCCTCGGATGCGCGCGTGCATACGCCGACTTGAGCCTCGCGGACTCTACCCGAGTGTAGATCTGCGTCGTGGAGATGCTGCTGTGGCCCAGCATCTCCTGGATGGCGCGGAGGTCCGCGCCACCGTCGAGGAGGTGCGTGGCGAACGAGTGGCGCAGGGCGTGGGGATTGGCCCCGCCCTGGAGCGCCGCGCGCTTGCTCCACACGCGCAGGCGCCGCCGGACGTCGCTCGTCGACAGCCTCCGGCCGGACTTGGAGAGGAACAGGGCGGCCTCGGTGCGGTCATGTTCCAACGTCGGACGCGCGCGTTCCACATAGCGAGTCAGCGCGCGGACGGCGGCCTCGCCGACCGGGACGATGCGGGTCTTGCCGCCCTTGCCCTCGACGCGGACCTCCTCGGCGTCGAAGTCGAGCGAGTGGCGGTCGAGGTTGACGAGCTCCTCGGCGCGCAGGCCGCAGGCGTAGGCCAGCTCGAACAGCGCCCGGTCGCGGACGTCGAGCGGCGTGGTCTGCGGGATGCGGTCCAGCAGCTCGGCGACCTCGTCGGCCTTCAGGACGCGCGGCAGCTTGGACGGCCGCTTGGGCGCCGGGACGAGGTCGGCCGGGTTGGCCGGCATGTGGCCGTGCTCGCGCAGCGTGCGGTACAGCGCGCGCAGCGCGGCGAGCTTGCGGGCGACGGTCGCGGCGACGACGTCGCGCTCGCCCAGCGCGGCGGCGTAGCGGCGCAGGACGCGCGTGGTGACGTCGGTCGGCTCGTGCCCGTTGGTCGTCGCCCAGAGCGCGAACTGAGTGCAGTCGAAGCCGTAGGCGCGGCGGGTGCGCGCGGCCGCGCCGCGGCGGACGAGGTCGGCGTCGAAGAGGCGCAGCGCGCCGGTCCACGCGTCGCTCAGCGCAGGCGTCTGCGCGGGTGCGGGCGCCGCCGCGTCCGCCCTATCCTCGATCACCGTGGGACTCTTCTTCATCGACACCACTTCCGGTCAGGTCGCGACGCATCGGCAGCTGATCGATGCGGGCATCTCGCCGCCCAGCGACGATCCGCCGCGCCCGTGGCACCGGGTCCGGGGCAACGTGGACTCCTCGACCATGTGGTACGCGGTGATGCGCAAGCAGACGCACGGGATCTTCATCGGCACGCTGGTCTTTCGCCATACCGACCACCATGCCTCCCTCCTGGCCCAAGGCTGGGAGGAGGTCGACGTCGAGGAGATCCGCGACGTGGACCTGCAACAGACCTAGGCGATGAAGATCGGCGCGCCCACGGGGACGCGCGGATAGAGATCCTCGACGTCGGCGATCCGCATGCGCACGCAGCCGTGCGACGCCGCGTGGCCGATCGTGCCGTACTCGCTGGGGTCCACGCCGTGGATCCCGGCCCCATCGAAGATCCCCAGCCAGCGGGCCTTGAGCGGGTTCTCGGCGGTGCCGCCCGGCACGACCTTGCCCTGCTCGGCCTTCGGGACCCAGTCGGAGAACGGCTTGGTCCAGGCGGGGTTCACCGCCTTGTTCTGGATGTGGTACAGCCCGGCCGGCGTGTCGAGGCCGACCGCCCCGATGGCCACCGAGTAGCTCTTGACCGGCTTGAGGTCGTGGAAGACCGTGAGCCGGAAGGCCTCGCGGTTGACGACCAGCGTCGTCGCGTTCTGGGCGACGATCTGCTCCGTCGAGACCTTGGGCTTGACGTGGTGGGTCACGGCGCTGAAGCGGCGCGGGGCGGTGGGCGACCCCAGCGCGGCCTTGATCTTGCGGTGCAGCGGGGTCGCGTCGAGCGCGAGGCCCTCGTGGCTGGGCGTCGTCGTCGGGCCGCTCACCGCGAACTTGATCGTCGCGTTCATCGCCGGGCGGTCGACGGCCTTGCGGACGCGGTCGATCATGCGGACGATCGCGGCGTCGGAGAAGGTGACCTGCGGCTCGAGGTGCGCGTCGAGCTTCTCGCCCGTGACGCCGCGCCAGGTCCGCTTGAGGATGTTGCCCTCGCGGCTGCGCAGCAGCGCCTCGTCGACGGTGGCGTCGAGGTTGGTGGCGACCTTGGCCTCGCGGGCCGACAGGCGCCAGCGGCGGTTGCCATGGTCGACCGTGACCGTCTGGTTCAGCGGGGTCAGGATCGCGCGGCGCAGCTTGGCCTCGGCGGCCGCGCGCTTGAGCCCGCTGACGTCCACCCCGCCGATCGTGACGCCCTTGCCGATCGTGTCATCGCGACCGTGGTCATAGACGACGACGGCCGCGGCGAGGGCGGCGAGCGCCACCAGGCAGGTGGCGACGGCGATGACGAGGCGGGCGGGCAACGGTGAGGGAAACCGAGGGGAGGGTTGGTGCAGGGTAGACGCTCGCACGGCACGAGCAAACCCCTGCAAGAGCTGCTGCCTGCCCTTTCGGGCGTCCGGCCGCCGGACTTGAGGTCAGCCGCCGGACGTCGCGGGCGTGGCGAGCAGCCGGTCGATGCCCTTCAGGACCGTCGCACGGGCGGCGTTGGCGGCCTCGTGGTCGCGCAGCGCGCGCAGGTCCTCGGGGCCCAGCGAGGGCAGCACGGCGAGGATCTCGCGCGCCGGCAGCGAGCTGTAGGCCGTGGGCGCGGGCGGCGCCGGCCACGCCGGCTCCGCCTCC
>JAOPZD010000101.1 GCA_025964295.1 Conexibacter sp. | reverse complement strand
GGCGTCCTGGGAGGCCTGCGACAGCTTCGGCTCGAAGGACTCGAAGACGTTGAGGTCGGTGACCAGCGTCTCGCGCTCGTTGAGGTTGGACGAGTAGACGCCCTTCCAGAAGAACGTCTTGCCGCCGGCGACGGTCTCGACGTCGTCGGTCACCGTGCCGCGCGTGCGCAGGATGCGCCAGGACTCCTCGTCGAAGTCGTCGCCGACCGGCCCGACGGGACGCACCTCGTCGAAGAACGAGGCGGCGAGCGCGAAGTGGGTGGCGGCGCCGCCGAGCATCCGCTCGCGCTCCCCGAAGGGCGTCTTGACGGCGTCATAGGCCAGGGATCCGACGACTGTGAGGCTCATACGGCGCGGGAGGCTAGAGGTTCCCGCGGGTAGGGTGCCGCGCGATGCGTGCCATTCAGCAGGCGCAGTTCGGCGGGCCCGAGGTCCTGGAGCTGGTGGAGGTGCCGGTCCCGGAGGCCGGCGACGGGCAGGTGCTCGTGCGCGTGACCCGGGCCGGGCTGAACTTCGCCGACACCCACCAGCGCGAGGACCAGTACGTCCAGCGCCAGGCGCTGCCGCTGATCCCGGGCTCCGAGGTCGCGGGCGTGCGCGAGGACACGGGCGAGCGCGTCGTCGCCCTGGTCGGCCACGGCGGGTACGCCGAGTACGCGCTGGCGCCGGCCGATCGGGTCTTCCCGATCCCCGACGGGCTGGACGACGGGACCGCGCTGGCGCTGCTGCTGCAGGGGCTGACCGCGTGGCACCTGTACCGGACGTGCGCGCGCCTGGCGCCCGGCGAGTCGGTCCTGGTGGTCAGCGGCGCGGGCGGCGTCGGGTCGCTGGCGGTGCAGCTCGGCCGGGCGCTGGGCGCGGGCCGCGTGATCGCCACGGCGTCGTCGCCCGAGAAGCGCGAGCTGTGCCTCGAGCTCGGCGCGCACGCCGCCATCGACGGCGACGCGTCAGACCCCGACGCGCTGCGCGAGCGGCTGCTCGAGGCCAACGAGGGCCGCGAGGTCGACGTCGTCTTGGAGCTGGCCGGCGGCCCGCTCTTCGACGTCGCGCTGCGCGCCATGGCCGACATGGGACGGCTGGTCGTCTACGGCATCTCCTCGCGCGAGCAGAACGAGGTCCGGACCGGACGGCTGCTCAAGCGCTCCCAGGCGATCATCGGCTTCTGGCTCTTCCACTACCTCGAGCGCCCCGAGCACCTGCGCGAGCCGCTGGCCGAGCTGTTCGCGCTGGCGGCGCGCGGGGAGCTGCGCGCGGTCGTGGGGGAGACCTACGGCCTGTCCGAGGCCCGCCGCGCGCAGGAGGACCTCGCCTCCCGCCGCACCCGCGGCAAGCTGCTGCTCGATCCGGCGCGCTGAATCGGGTACGACGGTGGTCGTCATGGACCACGCGATCACGCTCGTGACGCTGTCGGCGGCCTACGGCGCGGGCGGCAGCCACGTCGGGCCCGCGCTCGCCGAGCGCCTCGGCGTGCCGTTCGTCGACCGCGCGATCGCGTCCGGGATGGCCGACCGCCTCGGGATCTCGGCCACCGCGGCCGAGCGCCTCGACGAGGACGTCGAGCGCGGCCTGGACCGGATCCTGGCCAACCTGGCGCCGATCGCCGACTTCTACGGCGACGTCGACCCGGCGACGCTGCAGCGCAGCGCCCACCACGAGGCCGCCGAGCAGGTCATCCGCGAGATCGCCGCCGATCGGCGCGCGGTGATCCTCGGCCGCGCCGGCGCCGTCGTCCTGGCCGGGGACCCGCGCGCGCTGCACGTCCGCCTCGACGGGCCGCGCGACTCCCGCGTCGAGCAGGCGATCCGGCTCGAGGGCGTCGACGCCGAGGTCGCCGCGCGCCGCTGCCGGAAGACCGACCGCGCCCGCGAGGCCTACGTGAAGCGCTATTACAACCGCGACGCGCGGGATCCCGCGCTGTACGACCTGGTCCTGGACTCCACGCGCCTGGGCCTCGACCGCTGCGTCGAGGTGATCGCCGCGGCCTGCGGCGCGCCGGCGCCGGCTACGCCGCCCTCGTCGCCTCCGGCATCTCCGAGGCCATGAGCGAGGCGAGCTGCGTGCGCGAGCGCAGATCGAGCTTGCGGTAGATCTGCGACAGGTGGTACTCGATGGTCTTGGGCGACAGGAACAGCTTCGCCGCGACCTCGCGGTTGGTCATGCCGTAGGCGACCAGGCGCGCGATCTGGAGCTCGTGGGCGGTGAGCTCCTCCAGCCCGGCTGCCGCGACCGCCGACCGCTCGGCCTCGCTGCCCTCGGCCGCCGCGCCGCCGGTGGCGCGCAGCTCGATGCGGGCGCGCTCGGCCCAGGGCACGGCGCCGAGGCGCTCGAAGGCGTCCAGCGCCTCGCCGAGCTGCTCGCGCGCGTCGGCGCGCCGGCGGTCGCGACGCAGGCGCTCGCCGTAGGCCAGCTGCGTGCGGGCCTTCTCGAACGGCTGGCCGTCGTGCTCGTGGTGGCTCAGCGCGGTCTGGAAGTGCTGCTCGGCGGCCTTGTCGCCGAGGATCCCGCGGCAGCGGGCGAGGGCCGCGAGCGCCCAGCGGCCGCCGCCGAGCCGGTCGGCGAACTCCTCCAGGGCCTGGAACGCGTCGTCGGTGCGGCCCAGGCGCGCGAGCGCCTCGACGCGGTCGGCGCCGTACTGCACGATCCCGCGCTGCGTGTGGAGCTTCTGGGTGAAGCGGTGAACGCGGTCGTAGAGCTCGGTCGCCGACTCGGCCTCGCCGGCGCCGAGCGCGTCGAGCGCCAGCGCGTTGAGCCCGTAGACGGTGATGGCGGGGCCGCCGAGCAGCTCGGACAGCTGGACGGCCTCGCGGCCGTGGGCGCGCGCGTCGTCGCGGCGGCCCATCGCCGCCTCGACGTGGGCGAGGACCGAGAGCGAGAACGTCAGCAGCGGGATCAGGCGCGTCTCGCGGGCCAGGCGCGCCGCCTCGGCCGCGTCGGCCAGCGCCGAGCTCCAGTAGCCGCGGCGGAAGTCCAGGATCGCGTGGGCGGCCAGCGGGTAGATGATGTGGTTGATCGCGCTGGCCTCGCGGGCCGTCGTCACGAGGTGGTCGAGGACCGCCTGCGCGCGATCCCAGCGCTCGTACCAGATGGCGCACTGGCCGGCCATGCCCACCAGCTCGGACGGCATCGCCAGCACGTACTCCGACGTCAGGAACGGCATCGCCGGGTCCAGCAGCGCGTCGGCCTCGTCCTCGTGGCCGAGCGCCGCGTGCGCCTCGCCGACCAGGACGCCCGCGAGCACTTCGATGACCGGGTCGGCGCCGGGCGGCAGGAGCCCGCGTGCGCGGTCGCCCGTGGCGACCAAGGCCTCCATGTCGCCCGTCATCATGTGCGCGACGGCGGCCTCGACGAGCAGCGAAGCGGCGGCGCCCGGGTCGTCGCCCTCGATCCGGTCGGCCTCGGCGACGAGCAGGTCGTGTGCCGTCCCCGGCGCGCCGCGGCGCATCTCGACGCGGCCGCGGACGCGCACGACCTCGGTGGCCAGCGCGCCGCCGGGCACGAGCCCCTGAGCTTCCCCGACCAGCGCCAGCGCGTGGTCTGGCCGGCCGCTCTGGGCGAAGTCCGATGCCGCCTCGAGCAGGCGGCGGGCGCGTGCATCGATGTCGGTGCTGAGGTGCGCGGCGCGCTCGAAGGCGCGCGCGCCGGCGATGATGCCGCCGCGCGAGCGTGCGTCGGCGGCGGCGCTCTCGAGCGCGGCGGCGACCTCCTCGTCGGGCGCGTCGGCCGCCGCGG
>JAOPZD010000048.1 GCA_025964295.1 Conexibacter sp. | reverse complement strand
GACATCAACGCCGACGAGGGCGTCCGCTGGCTGTACTCGTTCCTCAGCGCCGATCGTCTCCGGACCTACTGCCTCAACGAGGCGCCGTCGCCGGACGCGATCAACGCGGCCGCCCACGCGCCCGCCTCCGCGCCGCCGCCTGCGCCCGCCGTGCTCCCCGACGGGCTCTCGGCGCGCGAGGCCGAGCTCCTCGCCCTGGTCGCCCGCGGCCTGAGCAACCGCGAGATCGGCGCCGTGCTGCTGATCAGCGAGCACACCGTGGCCAACCACATGCGCAGCATCCTGCGCAAGACGGGCTGCGCCAACCGCACCCAGGCCGCCTCCTACGCGCACCGCCAAGGCCTCGCCGAGAGCTAGCGCCGTCTGTACGATCGTCAGCCATGCCCCTCTACGTCATCGAGCGCAACTTCGCCGTCGAGCTCGACCTCTCCGGCGAGGACGTCAAGGTGATCGACGACATCAACGCCGACGAGGGCGTCCGCTGGCTGTTCTCGTTCCTCAGCGCCGATCGTCGCCGGACCTACTGCCTCTACGAGGCGCCGTCGCCGGACGCGATCATCGCGGCCGCCCAGCGGGCCAACGTGCCGGCGGACGCGGTCGTCGAGGTCAGCGGCGCGGCCGCGCCGGAGCTGACGGGCCGCCTGCAGGAGTGGGCGGCGACGCAGCCGTCGGCGTAGGGCGAGGCCCGTCGCTCCAGCCTGCCGCGATCGCCGCGGCCTGCGTGGCGTCCATCCACAGCTCCCAGCGTCCCGACGCCGAGTCGCGGTCGCCGTGGAAGCGGTAGGGCCGGCGGCCGCCGAACTCCGTGTTGCGCAGGTGCGAGACGCCGCCGAGCACGGAGGCGATCCGGCGCCGGGGCCAGCCCAGCGCGTCCTCGATCTCCGGGAACGTGCGGGCGCGGCCGGGCGTCGTGGCCAGCTCGTCGAGCAAGGCCCCCATGAACGCGCTGCAGCGGTCGCGGAAGCGCTCGACCTCGCCGGCGTCGTCCATCGCGTTGTGCGGCGCGTGCTCGCGCCGCCGCACCGCGGCGGGGTCCGGCACCGCCTACTCGCCCGCGCCGTGCTGGGTGATCGACAGGCCGCCGGCGACGAACGTCCCGTCGTCGGCCGAGGCGCCCGAGCCGTCGTCATCGGCCGGCAGCGTCTGCAGTCGGCGGTGGAACGCCGCGCCCACGCGGTTGGCGTGGGCCTTGGCCTCGTCCGCGCGGGGGCCGGCGAAGAGCTCGTCCACGGTCCCGCGCCACAGCCACAGCCAGCGCTCGAAGTGTGGCGCCCGCAGGCCGCCGGCCTTGCGGTGCAGGCTGACGTGCGGCGCGAACGCGCCGCCGCCGTAGTCGCGCGTGCCGAGCAGCATCGTCGTCCAGAACGACGTGATGACCGGCAGGTGCTCCTCGAGGTCGAGCTGGGCGACGTCGGTGAACAGGAAGCCGATCATCGGGTCGGTCATGGCCTTGCCGTAGAAGGCGCGGACGAGCCGCTCGACGTCCTGGGTCGTCTCGATGTCGTGTCGCTGGGCCTGCTCGCTCACCCCTGAGACTCTAGAAGCCGCCGCGCCTTGACAGGCAAGTGGCCACTTGCCTATCGTCCCGCCGCGTGGGAGACGTCTTCAAGGCCCTCGCGGATCCCACGCGGCGCGCCATCCTCGACGAGCTCGGCGAGCGCGACGGCCAGACGCTGTTCGAGCTGTGCGCGCGCCTGGCCGTCAAGCACCAGCTGACGCCGTCGCGGCAGGCGATCTCCCAGCACCTCGACGTGCTCGAGGCCGCCGGGCTCGTCACCACGCGGCGAGAGGGCCGCTACAAGTTCCACGACCTCGACACCGGCCCGCTCGAGCACCTCGCCGATCGCTGGCTCGCGCCCCGTCGAGGGCAGAAGGAGGAGACATGAGGATCACCCTGACGAGCGTCCTGGTCGACGACCAGGACAAGGCGCTGCGCTTCTACACCGACGTCCTGGGCTTCGTGAAGAAGACCGAGGTCCCGCTCGGCGAGCACCGGTGGCTGACGGTCGTCGCGCGCGAGGCGCCCGACGGGACCGAGCTGCTGCTCGAGCCCGACGAGCACCCGGCCGCCAAGGTGTTCAAGGGCGCCTTGGCCGACGACGGGATCCCGTTCACGTCGTTCGCCGTCGACGACGTGCACGCCGAGCACGCGCGGCTGCGCGACCTCGGCGTGCGCTTCACCCAGGATCCCGTCGCGATGGGGTCGGTCACGACGGCGGTCTTCGACGACACCTGCGGCAACCTCATCCAGATCGCCGCGCAGAACAGCTGAGCGGCGGGGCGCTAGGCGTCCTGGCCGCGCCCGGCCTCGGCGTCCAGCAGCGCCTGCATCGCCGCGCTGCCGCGGTCGATCGCCGGGCGCATGTCGGCGTTGAGGTGGAACGCGGTCGCGTCGTAGTCGTCGGGCAGCGCGCCGCGCAGGAGCAGGTCGAGCGCGAGCAGGCGCGGGTAGTAGCCGCCGCCCATGCAGAAGACGGCGTCGTACATCTGCCCGCCGATCTCGTGGCGGTCGAGCGTCGTGGCGTGCTGGACCTCCAGCGCGGCGGTGCCGTCCTGCGGCCCGGGGGAGATGCGGACCTCGATCTCGTCGGCGCCGCCCTGGCCGAGCACGAGCTTCAGGTGGCTGGGCGCGTCGCAGACGGCGATGACGCCGCCGCCCATGTTGACCTGGTCGAACATGCCGCCGACGCGAAGGTCGCCCGTGACCGTCGTGTACCAGCGGGCCAGGCGCTCCGGGTCGGTGCACGCCTCCCAGAGGTCCTCGACGGTCGTGTCGTAGACGCGGGAGAACACCGCGACGCGCGCCTCGCCGGCGCCGATCGTGCGGTGGCGCAGCTCGGGCGCGGGCTCCTGGTAGGTCGTCGCCTCGATGGTCATGTCGTACCGCCTTCCTGCTCGGGATGGGATGGGGACGCGCGCCGCGCGCGCTTGCCGCGGGCCACTTCGGTCGCCAGCGCGTCGAGCTTGTGGCCCCAGAAGCGCCGGTAGGGCTCCAGCCACGCGTCGACCTCCTGCAGCGGCGCGGCCTCGACGGCGTACAGCCGCCGCACGCCATCGGCGCGCACCGACGCGAAGCCGTTCTCGCGCAGCACCTTCAGATGCTGGGAGACCGCCGGCTGCGAGATGCCGAACTCCGCCTGGATGACGCCACCGACGTCACCCGCGGCCCGCTCACCCTCGGCCAACAGCTCCACGATCCGCCTGCGGACCGGGTCGCCGAGGATGTCGAACGCGTGCATGGACGGCACGGTATCGACAGTGGCTTATATAAGCAAGTGCTAATTCAGGAGCCGACGGGGACCGTCGGCAGCGGCGACCCCAGGTCCCGGGCGACGTCATGGTCGTAGACCGACACCTTGACGCTGCCGATCTGCTCCTGCGCGATCGGCGCACCGGCCGTGGGCGGCAGCGCCAACGGCTTCGCCTCGCCCGGCGTCCAGCCCTCGACGACGTACGAGCGGACGCCGTCGCGCGGCAGGTACCACGACGACACGCTCATGAGCGGGCCGGGGCACGCCTCCGCCGAGCACGCCTGGTTCGTGATCGGGAAGACCTTCAGCCCGCCGCGGCTGCGCCACACCAGCGGGCCGGCGTCGCCGGTGCTGGCGTAGCCGACCGACGCGTGCTGGCGCTCGACGTAGTCCTGGACCGCCCGCGCGGTGGGCGACGACGGCCCGTGGCTGAACGCACCCGGCCCGAGGAGAACGTGACGTCCCAGCACACCGACCGTGAAGACCAGCACGCCGCACGCCACGTAGGCGCGGGCCCGTGGTGCCACGGCCAGCGCGGGCGCCAGCATCGCCACGCCGTAGAACGCCGGCAGCAGGTAGCGCCCCGTCGCCATCGGCTTGGGGCTCGTGGAGAAGAGGCACGCCAGCAGGGAGAGGCCGATGACGAGCGCCCAGAACGCCACGAAGGCCAGGCGGTCGGGCCGTTCGGGAGGCGTCGGCGCGTGGTCGCCGAGGTGGCGGCGCAGCAGCGCGCCGGCCCGCGAGATGGCGAAGGCGAACCCGGCGACGACGGGAACGCCGATGAGCGCGTTGAGCGTCGAGTCGCGGTCCACCGCCTGGCCGAAGACCGCCGGCGCCGTGCCGGCCAGCTCGAACAGCCCGCCGAAGACGAGCGACACGTTGAGCGGCAGGCGGTCGAGCGTCGCGAACTGCAGCTCGAAGCCCGCCCAGGTCGCGACGTGATCAGCGTCCATGGCCGCGGAGATCACCGCTCCGATGCCCACCGCCGCGCCGCTGACGAGGACCGCGAACGCGGCCAAGGAACGGTGGCCCGGGTCGCCGGTCAGGCGCCAGAGCACGACGGCGGTGATCGCGAACGGCGCGATGCCCGTCAGCAGCAGCTGCGGGTCGGGCGTCGCGGGGCCGGCGAGGGCGACGAGCCCGGCGCCGGCCAGCACCCAGGTGCGGAGCCGCCGGGGCGGGCGCCGGGCGAAGGCGACGAGCGTGGCGCCGAGCACGACCATCGTCAGCAGCGACATCGCGTGGGCGTTGAGCGAGAAGAGGGTGATCCGGAAGCCCTCGCCGGCGGTCGCCGTCAGGATCGCGACGGCGGCGATCGCCGGCCAGCGGCCCCACGTCGTCCAGGTCGTCCGCGCGACCACCGCGAAGCCGGCCACCGCGACGAGGAACGGCAGGACCAGCCACAGCTGCCAGTGCCCGGGCCACGACGACGTCGCCCGCAGGATCGGCAGCCACTCGAACTCGGGGGCGTTGCCGAGGGTGACGCTGCGGTCGGCCGGCACGTGATCCAGCAACGTCGCGAGCGCGGGCAGCGAGGTGACGTCGGAGCTCGAGTAGAGCGCCCGCAGCAGCGCCGGCAGCTGCACGGCGAAGACGGCCAGCGCCACGGCGGCGACCGCCAGCATCGCGACGCCGGAGCCGCCGAGCGCGTCGTCGCCCGCGGCCACGAACGGCGGCGCCGCGCGCTTGGGCCTCCGCGTCGGGTCGACCGTCCGCGGCGCGTCGGCGATGACGGGTGTCTCGTACGTGGCGATCGGTCTCGGGCCTCCGCGCTGGACCTTCTCACGGCGGCGGCGCCGTCCTGCGACGAGCCCGTGCCGGACCGGCAAGTGGCGCCGGGGACTACGCGGGCGCGGGCGCCGGCGGCGCCGCGCGGACGTCGAACTCCGTCAGCGTCACCGGCCCGAAGGACGTGATGAGCGCGACGTCGACGGCGTCGCGGCCGCGGCCGACGATGACGCGGCCGACGCGGCGGCGGTTGTTGCGGGCGTCGAAGGTGTGCCAGGCGCCGTCGAGCCAGACCTCGAACCAGGCGGCGAAGTCCATCGGCTCGGTGGGGAGGGGCGCGTCGATCTCGGGGATGTAGCCGAAGACGTAGCGGGCCGGGATGTTCAGCGCGCGGCAGAAGGTGATGGCGAGGTGGGCGAAGTCGCGGCAGACGCCCTGGCCGGCGCGGTAGGCGTCGGCCGCGGTGGTCCACGGGTTCGACGCGCCGGCGACCCACTCCAGGTGCCCGTGGACGAAGTCGACGATCGCCTGCACGCGCTCCCAGCCCGGCGTGAGCGAGCCGAACATCTGCCACGCCTCGTGGCCGAGCTCGTCCGGGAGGCAGAAGCGGCTGGGCATCAGGAAGTGCAGGTGCTCGTCGCCCAGCGCGAGGATCGGCGTCTCCGGCGTGCCGGGCGCCACCCGATCGCCGGGCGCCGCCACCACGACCTCGGCCTCGTAGACGACGCGCGAGTCGCCCGCGGGGATCGTCAGCCGCTCGCAGCGGTTGTCGTACATGTCGCGGTAGCCGTGGTGGTCGGCGACCGCGGGCGCGTCCCAGCGCTCGGAGCGGATCTGCACCGCGCTGCCCGACGGCGCGACCTGCAGGACCGACGACACGGGGAAGGGCGTCGAGAAGCCGAAGGTGCACCCCACGGCGAGAACCAGCGGCTCGGGCTCGACGGACAGGACGTCACCGTAGCCGTCGCTGCCCCGCCATGCGATCGACACGCGGTCGCCTCCGCGCGCCACGCGGGCCAGGCCGTCACCGGACCGGGCGAAGTCCGTGACGCGCGGGCCCTTTCGGCGTAAGGTCGGCGGACATGGCGACCATCCCCGTCTCCCACGACGAGCAGCAGATCGAGCAGGCCAACGCGACCGGGCTGACGCCCGTGGTCTTCATCCACGGCCTCTGGCTGCTGCCCAGCAGCTGGGACCGCTGGGCCGAGGTCTTCGCGCAGGCCGGCTACACGCCCGTGATGGCCCCGTGGCCCGACGATCCCGAGACCGTCGACGAGGCCAACGCCCACCCCGAGGTCTTCGCGGGCAAGACGGTCGGCCAGGTCGCCGACTACATCGGCGGGCTGATCGGCAGGCTGGACAAGAAGCCCGCCATCGTGGGGCACTCCTTCGGCGGCCTGCTCGCCCAGATCCTCGCGGGCCGCGCCCTGTCGGCCGCCTCGGTCTCGATCAGCCCGGCGCCCTTCCGCGGCGTGCTGCCGCTGCCGATCTCGGCGCTGAAGTCCTCCTCGCCCGTGCTCAGCAACCCGGCCAACCGCAGCCGCGCGGTCCCGCTGACCTACGAGCAGTTCCGCTATGCCTTCGCCAACGCCGTCAGCGAGGACGAGGCCAAGGAGCTCTACCGCGACTTCGCCGTCCCCGCCGCCGGCATCCCGCTGTTCCAGGCGGCGACCGCCAACCTCAACCCGTGGACCGAGGTCAAGGTCAACAGCAAGAACCCCGAGCGCGGGCCGATGCTGATCGTCTCCGGGGAGAAGGACCACACGGTCCCGGGCGCGATCAGCAAGGCGGCGTTCAAGAAGCAGAAGCGCAACGACGCCGTGACCGAGCTCGTCGAGGTCCCCGGCCGCGGCCACGCGCTGACGATCGACAGCGGCTGGCGCGAGGTCTGCGACACCGCGCTGGCCTTCGTCCAGCGGTTCGTGAAGTAGGCCCGCGCCCGCGCGAGGGCTACTCGCTCGGCGCTGCCGGCGCGCCCATCTTCCAGGCCGCGAGCGCCAACCTCAACCCCTGG
>JAOPZD010000666.1 GCA_025964295.1 Conexibacter sp. | reverse complement strand
AGCTGGCCGTACTGAGCGAGCAGCACGACCGACGCAAGGTAGATGTGCTTGGCTTGGCCGTCGTATTCGGGTGCATGCAGCTTCGTAAACGCCGCGTGGCCGTTGTCGAAGCGAGCCACGTTCGAGGATGTCTTCCCCACGTACACGAGGCGCTCTTCGGCCCCGCTGCCGACTGAGATGAAGTACAGCGGGAGACACATCGGCGGAGGATTGCCCAACTGCTCGATGACCATCTCGACCTCCTCACGATCGAGCCAACCGGGTTCGATGTCGTTGGAGATCACCACCATCGCTTCGTGGAGGTATTCCGAAACCGCCTCCCATGAGCCTTGCAGGTTCTGCGGTGGGAGGTCCGAGGCGTTGTGCACCGGAACGCGGTGCTCCAATCCCACGAAGCCGCCAAACTCGTCGTCCACGATGACGCGCTCGATCTCGGCCGGACTGGGAAGCGACACCTTGCGGGCCAGCCAGTCGTGCAGTGCTGAAAACACGCCAGGTAGCGCCGGCTTCTTCTTGCCCACTAACCCCAGGCTAAGCCAAATCCGTTCGATCCAGCTGGCCGCTGGTGCCCCTCCGTTCGGACCAAGTCCTCTAAGTGAGGTGGTTGAATCGTTTCCCAATCGTTTCTCAACACGCGGGCCACGGAGCCGAAAAACAAAAAGGCCTCGCATCGCTGCGAGGCCTTTCCGTTTCCTGGTGGAGATTAGGGGGATCGAACCCCTGACCTCTAGAGTGCGATTCTAGCGCTCTCCCAGCTGAGCTAAATCCCCAGGACCGAGGCGGTATGGGTATCAACCAGCCACGTGGGTGTCAAGCGTCGGCGCGCCGCGCAAGATCGCTCGCTTCCACGAGCCGGTCGACCTCGCGTACGAGGTCCGAGGCGGGCAGCGGGACGCCCTCCCGGACGGCTTCCACGGCCATCCGGATCACGTCGCGGTCCCGGAGGATCCGCCGATGCCCGAGGCCGTCGGTCTGGACCAGGCGGGCGTTGGGCCAGCTCGCCGCGAGCTTCTGGCCGTGGTGGACCGGGACCTCGCGGTCGGCGCGGTCGTGGATCACGAGCAGGCCGGCATCGCGGGCCGCGACGAGCCGGTCGAGCGCCAGGGACTCGATGGTGACGCCGCTCGAGGTGACGATCTGATGCTCGAGGAGGGTGCGCTCCGCGTCGTCGAGCCCGACGAGCTTGGCGAACAGATCGAGGGAGTCGTCGATGAGGACGTTGGGCGAGATCATGACGTTGCGGGCCGCATCGACGCCTCCGCGGGTGTGCGCGAGCAGCGTCGCGGCGCAGCCAAACGAGTGCGCGATGATGGCGTGCAGCGGACCGATCGCCGCAGCGACGGCGGAGATCGCGTCCGCCTGGTCGGTCAGGTACAGCCGGGTGCCGGGGGAGTCGCCGTGGGCGGGCGCATCGAACGTGACCACCGAGAGCCCGGCCGCGAGCAGCGGCTCGATCATGGCGCCGAGCTGCGAGCCCCGGCTCTCCCAGCCGTGAACGAGCAACACCGTCGGGCCGACGCCCCAGCGCCAGGCGACGACCTCGGTGGTGGTGCCGGTCCAGCGCGGTGAGCGCAGGGTCACCGGGATCGTGAACCGCTTTCCGCTCGCCAGCACCGCCTTCTCGCGCTGCGGTCGGGTGTACCGGCGCGGCGAGGTGAACAGTCGTTCGGCGATGCTGGTCCCGAGATCTTCGGAGAGAACGAACGCGGCCTGGAGCGCAGCTCGGGTCAGCCGGACCGCCGTTGGAGAACGAACGGTCGTGCTATTTTTGGGCGTGGTCGGTGGCTGGGACATGGGATCCTCCTGGAGAGTTGCGGACCTAGCGGGCGCGGCGAGTGGGGGCGCGAGCGGATGCGAGCAGGCGTTCGAACGCCTCGCGCGCGCGGTCGAGTGCGACGGGGTCGCAGAGAAAGCGGAAGAAGGTGTGGGCGCCGAGCATCACGCCGTACTCCTCGAACGCGAACTGTTCGGGGACGAGGTCGGCGCGGAAGTGACCCTCGCTGACGGCGATCCGCGCGGCCTTGCCGAGCTCGTCGATCCAGTCCTTGCTGGCCTGCACCAGCGCATCGCGTGGCAGACCCGGCTGATCATCGAGCTCGGCGGTTGCTCCGACGAAGAAACACCCGCCGGGACGCTGTCCCCACGCAAGCCAGCGCTCGAATAGCGCGCGCACGCGAGGCTCTCCGCGCGGCTCGCGGAGGGCCGGGATCATGACGTCCTGGACGAACACGCGGGAGGCTTCGCCGACGACCGCGACCTCGAGCGCTTCCTTCGATCCGAAGTGCGCGAACAGGCCGCTCTTCGACAGCCCGGTCGCCTCGGCAAGCCGGCCGATCGAGAGTCCCGACACGCCGATCACGTTCGAAAGCTCGAACGCTCTCGCGAGGATCGCCTGCCGGGTTTCTTCGCCCTTCGCCACGATCCAATAATAGTACGGTCGTACTATTCGTCAAGGCCCCGTCCGCAGCTGCCGCAGAACCGCCGTGATTCCGCCAGACTGGCCCGGATCGCGAGGCTGGCCGTACACTGAGTAGCGTGCGAGGCCGCGCAACCGTCCTGCTGATGCTCGCCGCCGGTTGCGGTCGGGTCCGGTTCGAC
>JAOPZD010000265.1 GCA_025964295.1 Conexibacter sp. | reverse complement strand
CGGCGCGCTCGCCGCGGCGGCGCTGCCGATCACGGCGCTGGGCCCGTCGCCGGCGGCGCTGGACGAGGCGCCGTGGCGCGCGGGCAAGCGCCTGGTCGACGAGGAGGGCAGGCCGATCAACGCGGACGCGCTCCAGGAGGGCTCGTTCATCACCGCCTTCCCGGAGGGCGCCGACCGGCGCGAGCTGGGCTCGCCCGTCGTCGTCGTCCGCGTGGCCGCGAGCACGCTGCGGCTGCCGCGCGACCGCCGGGGCTGGGCGCCCGAGGGCCTGCTGGCCTACTCGAAGATCTGCACGCACGCGGGGTGCGCGGTGTCGCTGTTTCGCAAGCCGACCGACGAGGAGCTGTCCAGCCCGCCCGCGCTCGTCTGCCCCTGCCACTACTCGACCTTCGACGTCCGCCGCGCCGCCAAGCCGGTCTTCGGCCCGGCGTCGCGCCCGCTGCCGCAGCTGCCGCTGCGCCTCGACGCCGAGCGCAACCTCGTCGCCGCCGGGCCGCTGTCGGGCTCGGTCGGCCCGGCCTGGTGGGGGACGAAGGGACGCCACGCATGAGCCGCGGCGCCGAGCGCGAGGCCGTGGCCTTCGTCGGCGACCGCGTGCGCACGTCCCATCCGCTGCGCACCGCCCTGCGCTACGTCTTCCCCGACCACTGGTCCTTCCTGCTGGGCGAGATCGCGCTCTACTGCTTCGTCGTCCTGGTCGCGACGGGCACGTTCCTCGCGCTCTTCTTCCACGCGTCGGCCACCGAGGTCGTCTGGCACGGGCCGTACGCGCCGCTGGACGGCGCGCGCGTGTCCGGCGCCTACGCCTCGGCGCTGGACCTGTCGTTCAAGGTCCCCGCGGGGCTGCTGATCAGGCAGGTCCATCATTGGGCCGCGCTGACCTTCTTGGTGGCGATCGTCCTGCACCTGCTGCGGATCTTCTACACCGCCGCGTTCCGCCGCCCGCGCGAGATCAACTACATGATCGGCGTGACGCTGCTGGGCGTGGCGATCCTCGAGGGCTACGTCGGCTACTCGCTGCTCGACGACCTGCTCTCCGGCATGGGCCTGGCGATCGGCTACGGCGCCGCGCTGTCGATCCCGGGCGTGGGCGGGGCGCTCGGGAGCCTGATCTGGGACGGGCCGTTCCCGGGCGGCACCGCCTTCCTGCCGCGGCTGTTCTTCGTCCACGTCTTCGTCCTGCCCGCGCTGCTCGCGGCGCTGATCGGCGCCCACCTGGTGCTGATCATCCGCCCGCACCACACGCAGTTCCGCGAGCGGGGACGCAAGGAGGACAACGTGGTCGGGTCGCCGCTGTGGCCGAGCTACGCGCTGCGCTCCCTCGGCCTGCTCGCCGCGACGGCGGCGATCCTCGTGCTGCTCGGCGCGTTCATCCAGATCAACCCGGTGTGGCAGTGGGGGCCCTACGAGCCGTGGCTGGGGGAGAACGGCGCCCAGCCGGACTGGTACCTGGGGTGGTTGATCGGCGCGCTGCGGCTGATGCCCAACCTGGAGATCAGCGCCTTCGGCCGGACGCTCGTGCCCAACCCGTTCTTCGGCGGCCTGCTCTTCCCGACGGTCGTGTTCGTGACGCTCTACGCGTGGCCGTGGCTGGAGGAGCGGGTCTTCACCCGCGGCGACAAGGGCCAGCACCACCTGCTCGACCGCCCGCGCGACAACCCGCGGCGCACCGCGTTCGCGACCGCGTTCCTGACCTGGGTCGCCACGGTCTTCCTGGCGGGATCGGCCGACCGGCTGTTCCTGGCCTTCGGGGTCTCCTACGAGCTGCAGGTGCGGATCTTCCGCGTGCTCTTCTTCGCCGCGCCGATCGTGGCCTACATCATCGCGCGGCGCGTCTGCCTGGAGCTGCGCAAGCGCCCCGACGGCCATCCGCTGCGGGACGTCGACGGCGCGGTCGTGCGCCGCGCGCCCGACGGCCGCTTCGTGGCCGACGACGAGCGGGTGCCGTCCTGAGTCGCGTGCTCGTGATCGGCGCCGGGCACGCGGGGCTGGTCGCGGCGATCCACCTGGCGGCGGCAGGCCTGGAGGTCACGATCCTCGAGCATGCGCCGCGCCCCGGCGGCGCCACCGCGTCGTCGGCGCGGACGCTGCCGGGGTTCGTCCACGACGACCACGCGGCCTTCGTGCCGATGGCGGTCGCCTCGCCGGCGATGCAGGAGCTCGAGCTGGAGCGCGACGGGCTGCGCTGGATGCACGCCTGCGGGGACGAGGTGCGCGCCGGGCGGCTCGCCGGCGACGATGCCGTCGGCATCCTTCAGAGCACGATCCGCAGCGTCTTCATCGCCTGAGGACGCATGGGCACGCGGAGGTGCCCACACCGGCGAGGTCTACTAGTATACTAGCCCACAATGGTGATGCGGATTCCTCTCGAGGAACGCCAGCTCGGCACCCCGGCCCGGGCCCAGGCGTACGTCACGCTGCGTGACGCGATCGTCAGCGCGGAGCTCGCGCCCGGCCGCCGCCTGTCGGAGAACGAGCTCGCCGAGCGCCTCGGCGTGTCTCGCACGCCCGTGCGCGAGGCGCTGGCCCGCCTGCGCGACGATCGCCTCGTCGCCATCGTGCCGCAGCTCGGGACGTTCGTCACCTTCATCGACGAGGACGCCGTGGCCGACGCCCACTTCGTCCGCGAGGCGCTCGAGGTCAACGCGATCCGTCTCGTCGCCGAGCACGCGACCGCCGCGCAGCTCGCCGTCCTGCAGGAGAACCTCGCCGCCCAGGCCCACGCGGAGGCCGCCGACGACGCCACGGCGTTCGCGCGCCTCGACGACGACCTGCACCGCATGCTCTGCGACCTGTCCGGTCGCGAGGTCGCGTGGCGGCTGAGCGAGCGCGCCCGCGGTCAGCTCGACCGCGTCCGGCGCCTGAGCCTGCCCGAGGCCGGCTACCGCGGCCAGATGCTCGTCGAGCACCGCGCCGTCGTCGACGCGGTCGCCGCGCACGACGCGGCCGGCGCCGAGCGCGAGCTGCGCCACCACCTGCGGATGGTCCTGTCCAGCCTGCCCGTCATCCGGCGCAACCACCCCGAGTACTTCCAGGAGGCCTGATGGTCAACCACCAAGACATCGATCCGGCGGAGACGGCCGAATGGGTGGAGGCCCTCGAGGCCGTCATCCGCAACGACGGACCCGAGCGCGCGCGTGAGCTGCTCGAAGAGGTCTTCGCCGACGCGCGCCTGCGCGGTCTGCACCCGTCCGGCGACCTGAGCACCCCGTACGTGAACACGATCCCGGCCGCGGCCGAGGTCACGGTGCCCGGCGATCATGACCTCGAGCACCGAGTACGGTCGCTCGTACGGTGGAACGCGATCGCCACCGTGCTGAGCGCCAACAAGGAGTCCTCCGAGCTCGGCGGCCACATCGCGAGCTTCCAGTCGGCGGCGACGCTCTACGAGATCGGGTTCAACCACTTCTGGCACGCGCCCAGCGAGGACCACGGCGGCGA
>JAOPZD010000607.1 GCA_025964295.1 Conexibacter sp. | reverse complement strand
AGCGCCTGCCCGCCGCCCGCCGGCGACCACGCCACGCCCTTGAACTTCCAGGGCTCGTCGGGCGCGGCGGTCGGCGCGAGGTCGACGCGCTGGAGCATGACGCGCAGGACGACGTCGAGCTCCATGTGCGCGAACGTCGCGCCGATGCAGCGCCGGACGCCACCGCCGAAGGGGATCCACGAGTAGGTGTCCGGCCGCGCGCCGACGAACCGGTCGGGATCGAAGCGATCCGGGTGCGGGAACAGGTCGGGGTCGTAATGCGTGAGCCCCGCGCTGAGGCCGATCAGGACCCCCGGCGGCAGCCGGTAGCCGCCGACCTCGAAGGGCTTCATCGTGTGGCGCCCGGAGAACGAGATCACCGGGCGCATGCGCTGCACCTCGCGGATCGTCGCCTCGCGCAGCTCCTTGCCGCCGGCGTCGGCCTCCTCGACGAGGCGCGCCAAGATCGCCGGGTGGCGGCGCAGCCGCTCGACCGCCCAGCTCAGCGTGTGGGCCGTCGTCTCGTGGCCGGCGGCGAGCATCGTGACGAGCTGGTCGCGGATCTCGGCATTGGACAGCGGGCTGCCGTCGTCGCGCCGCGCCTGCACCATCAGGGCCAGGACGTCGGGACGCTCGGCGAGGTCGGGGTCGCGGCGGGTGTCCTCGATCAGCCGGTCGAGGATCGCGTCGATCTTCGCGCGCAGACGCAGGAAGCGGCTCCACGGCGACCACGGGCCGAGGTTCTTGTGGGCCTGCGGGAAGCGCGACAGGCTCTGGCCCTGGTCGGTCCAGGCGGGCAGCAGGTCCTCGAGCTCGTGCAGCGTCGCCCCGGTGGCGCCGAAGACCGCGCGCAGGATCGCCCGCAGCGTGATCCGCTGCATCGACTTGGCCGTGGCGAACTCGGTGCCGACCGGCCAGCGCTCGATCTCGGCGATCGCGATCTCCTCGATCAGCGGCTCATAGGCCTTCATCCGCTGGCCCTTGAACGGCGGCAGCAGCAGCTTGCGCTGCTCCATGTGCTGCTCCTCGTCGATGCCCAGCAGCGAGTTGTCGCCGAGCACCTTGCGCAGCGGGGAGCGCGAGCCGGCGTGCAGGGTCTTGGCGTCGGCCTGGAAGGTGTGCTTGATCAGCGCCGGGTCGGCGAGCACGACCATGTGGCCGAGCGCCGCGACCTTGATGGAGAACATGTTTCCGTAGCGGCGGCGCTGGCGCTCGAGGAACGGCCGCTGGCGCGTGAGGATGCCCAGCGTCTGCAGCGCCATCGGCATCGCCGGGCCGGGCGGGACGCCGTCGATCACGTTGGTGGTGGCTTCGGCCATGTCAGCGTCCCCTCCGGACGAGGCCCTCGAGCCGGTCGATCACGTCGTAGTACCTGGTCGGCGCGCAGCGCACGAGCAGGTCGAGGAAGACCGCGTCGGGGCCGACGCGGATGCGGGCCTTCTGCTTCTCGATGCCCTCGTGGATGATCTTGGCCGCCTTCTCGGGCGACGTGCGCGCGATCGTGGCGAACTCGCGCGCGGCGCTGTGGACGTCGGCGTGGTCGCCGTGGTAGTCGGCGCGGAAGCGCGCGTTGGCCACGATGTTGGTCTTGACGCCGCCGGGGTGGACGACCGCGGCGCGCACGCCGGTCCCGCGCAGCTCCTGGCGCAGCGCCTCGGTGTAGCCGCGCACGGCGAACTTCGACGCGCAGTAGGCGCTCTGGTGCGGGAAGCCGACCAGGCCGAAGACGCTGGAGGTGTTGACGATCACGCCTGCGCGCTGCTCGAGCAGGATCGGCAGGAACGCGGTGACGCCGTTGACGACGCCGTGGAAGTTGACGTCGAAGACCCACTGGTCGTCCTCGGGCGACGCGTCGGCGACGCCCTGCAGCACGGTCACGCCGGCGTTGTTGAAGACCAGGCCGATCGGCGCGGGCGCCCAGTCCTTGACGTCGGCGGCCAGCGCCATCTGGCCCTGCCGGTCGCGGACGTCGAGCCTGCGCACGAGGACCGGCCCGGAGATCGACGCCGCCGTCTCCTCCAGCCCCTCCTCGTTCCAGTCGGCGAGCACGACCGGACAGCCATGCGCCGCCAGCCTCCGCGCCGTCGCCTGCCCGATGCCCGATCCGGCGCCCGTGATGACCGCCGTCTGACCGTTGATGGTGCTCATGCGTCTCCTGGAACCCGGCTGGTACACACGCGTACCAGCCTGACGGGGTGTCAGGATACCGATGAGTATCTGGATGTCCAGCCCGGCTTGCGCGAGGCGTCCGGCGAGGAGTACGGTCAGCACCAAGCAACCGCTCATGACATCTCAGCGCACTACCCGGGCGAGCATCGTCGTCGCGATCGCCTGCGTGCTCGCGGCGCCCGCCGTGAGCCGCGGCGCGACCGCAAGCATCAAGGCCGACGGCCACGTCGCCGTCGTGGCCGGCCCCGGGGCCGCAGACGTCGTCGCGATCCTCGGCGCCGACGGGGCGATCGTGCTGGAGAACACCGGCGCGCCCATGCGTGCCGGGCGCGGATGCCGTCGCACGCGGACCGGGACGGTCCATTGTCCGCTGCGCCGCGGCGCGCCGATCGACCTCCAGCTCGGCGACGGCGACGACTTCGCCGACCTCACCCGCTCCCCCGTCGCCGTGCACGCCCACGGCGGAGCCGGCGATGACGCGCTGAGCGCGAGCGCCCACGGGGACCTCCTCGACGGCGGACCCGGGGCCGACACGCTCACCGGCGGCCTCCGCGCCGACCTGGTGGGCGGCGCCGCCGGCGACGACTACCTGTCGGGCCACGAGGACGTCGACCTCCTGCGCGGCGGCGACGGCGCGGACGAGATCCAGGGCGGCACGGGCGCCGACGACCTCGGCGGCGACAGCGGCGACGACCGCCTCACCGGCGCGGCGGACGACGACGTCGTCGACGGCGGCGACGGAGACGATGTCGCGACCGGCGACGGCGGCGAGGACCGGCTCGTGGGCGCGGCGGGGACCGATCTCCTCTCGGGGGGCGCGGGCCGCGACCAGCTGGCCGGCGGCTCCGGCGCCGACGCGCTCTCGGGGGACGCCGGCGACGACGTCCTCGACGGCGGCGACGACGGCGACCACCTCCAGGGAGATGCCGGCGCCGACCTGCTGCTGGGCGGCGGTGGCGACGACCAGCTGGATCCGGGACCCGGCGGCGACAGCGTGGACGCTGGGGACGGGAACGACGCCATCAAGACCGACGACGGCGAACGCGATGACGTCGCCTGCGGCACCGGCGTCGACAACCCGTATGCCAGCGATCTCGCCGACCTGCTCCGCGCGGGCTGC
This sequence comes from Conexibacter sp., assembly GCA_025964295.1. Next base: position 5,828 of record JAOPZD010000607.1, on the reverse strand, counting down.
GAGCCCGCGGGCCCGGCACCGTTCATCCGCCTGCCCCTCATGACGTTTTCCCCCTTCAAGGTCCACGTCAAGGCCAAGCTCTACCGCTCGCGCCACGCGCGCAGGGTCAAGGTGCGGGTGGAGCGCCTGCGCCGGCGCGACACCGTCGAGCTGCACTGGTTCAACTCGCGCAACCACCGGTTCGGCCACGGGCAGCGGATCCGATCGGTGCCGACCGGGCGCTGGATGACGCTGCACTCGGCGCACATCCCGCGCCGGGCCAAGCGGATCACGGCGGTCGACATCCCGCAGCGGCCATGAGCGCGCGGGAGGGAGCCCGGCCGCGCGAGCCCTGGCGCCGGGTCGACTGGCAGCTGCTGGTCGCGGTGGCCGCGCTGGTCGTGACGCTGGTGTTCAACACGCTGGCGAGCCGCGATGCGGCGCGGCAGGCCAAGCGGTCGGCGAACGCGACCGAGCTGGCGCTGCTGGAGTCCATCAACGAGCCGGTGGTCAGCGCGATCGCTCGCGCGCAGGCGCGGCCGGAGCTCTTGAGCCCGAAGGACCGGCATCTGTCACGCGCCTCGCGCACCGTGCTGGTCGAGACGCTCAACCGCTTCGACCACCTGGCCTGGCTCTACAACCACCAGCACCTGACGCTGACCGACGCGCGGGAGTACTGGTACCAGCCGATGCGCTGCACGTTCGAGGCCGGGCTCTACTTCTTCCGCACCTCGTTCATGCACACCAACTTCGCCGAGCTGGAGCGGATGGTCGGCGGCGGCGAGGACTGTGTCTAGGCGGAGCTACGCGGCGATCAGCCCGTTGGGGTTGAGCACGAACTTCCGGGCCGCGCCCTTGTCGAAGTCCCGGTAGCCGCCCGGCGCCTCGTCGAGCGTGACGACCGTCGCGTTGACCGCGTCGGCAATGTGCGCGCGGTCGTGCAGGATGTCCATCATCAGCCCGCGGTGGTACTTCATCACCGGGCACTGGCCGGTCGCGAAGCTCAGCGACTTCGCCCACCCGGTGCCGAAGCTCAGCGACAGCGCGCCCTTCTTGGCCGCCTCGTCCTTGGCGCCCGGGTCCGCGGTGACGTAGAGGCCGGGGATGCCGACCGCGCCGGCGGCGCGCGTGACCTCCATCAGCGCGTTGAGGACCGTCGCGGGCGCCTCCTCGGCGTTGTCGCCGTGGCCGCGCGCCTCGAAGCCAACGCAGTCGACGGCGCTGTCGACCTCGGGCACGCCGAGGAGCTGCTCGATCTGGTCGCGCGGCTCGCCCTTGGTGATGTCCAGCGTCTCGCAGCCGAAGGACCGCGCCTGCTCGAGGCGCTCGGGGATCGCGTCGCCGACGATGACGACCGCCGCGCCGAGCAGCTGCGCGCTGTAGGCCGCCGCCAGGCCGACGGGCCCGGCGCCCGCGATGTAGACGGTCGAGCCGGTGGTCACGTTGGCCGTGACGCAGCCGTGGTAGCCGGTCGGGAAGATGTCGGACAACATGGTCAGGTCCAGGATCTTCTCCATGGCCTGGTCCTTGTCGGGGAACTTGAGCAGGTTCCAGTCGGCGTAGGGCACCAGGACGTAGTTGGCCTGGCCGCCGGGCCAGCCGCCCATGTCGACGTAGCCGTAGGCCGCGCCCGGGCGCTCCGGGTTGGTGTTCTCGCAGACGCCGGTGTCGCCGTGCTTGCAGTTGCGACAGCGCCCGCAGGCGATGTTGAACGGCACCGAGCACAGGTCGCCGACCGCGATGAACTCCACGTCGCGGCCGACCTCGATGATCTCGCCGGTGATCTCGTGGCCCAGCACGAGGCCGGGCGGCGCGGTCGTGCGGCCGCGGACCATGTGCTGGTCGGAGCCGCAGATGTTGGTGGACACGATCCGGACGATCGCGCCGTGCTGCACCTCGCGCCCCACGTTCTCGGGCGGGACGCCCGGCCCTTCCTTGAGCTCGAACTCCGGGTAGGCGATGTCCTGCACCTCGACCTTGCCCGGTTCCAGGTAGACGACCCCGCGGTTCTTGTCGGCCATGTGCCGAGGTTCCCACTCGGCGTCCGGCGCGGGCAATGCTCCGGACGCCGGTCGTTCCCGGCAGGACCTCGTGGCCGCCGGCGGCTCAGCGGCGACCTCCCGTCACCGTGAAGGAGTCGCTCAGGTCGGCCTCCGACGAGTCGCCGGCAAAGACGTCGATCTCGCCCGGCTCGACCACGAAGCGGCCGGAGTTGTCGTAGAAGCCGACGTCGGAGGCGTCGAGGCGGAACGTCACCGTCTGCTTCTCCCCCGCTCCGAGCGTCACGCGCTGGAAGCCGCGCAGGCGGCGGACCGGCTGTGCGAGGCTGGCGACCGGGTCCTTGATGTAGAGCTGGGCGACCTCGTCGCCCGCCCGGGAGCCCGTGTTGGTCACGTCGACCGACACCTGGACGCTGCCGCGCTGGGGCATCGACTTGGTGCTCAGCTGCAGGTTGTCGAACTTGAACGAGGTGTAGGACAACCCGTGGCCGAAGGCGTACAGCGGGGTGCACGGCTGGTCGGTGTAGCGCGACGTGTACTTCTGCGTCGTGTCACACGGCCGGCCGGTGTTCTCGTGGTTGTAGTAGATGGGCACCTGGCCGACGCTGTGCGGGAAGGTCACCGGCAGCTTGGCGCCGGGGTTGACCTTGCCGAACAGGATGTCGGCGATCGCGCTGCCCGACTGGATGCCGCCGAACCACGACTCGAGGATCGCCGGCGCGCTCGCGTCGAGCTTGTCCAGCGTCAGCGGGCGGCCGTTCATCAACACCACCACGAACGGCTTGCCGGTGGCCTTGATGGCGTCGACAAGGTCCTGCTGCTTGCCGGGCAGGTCGATCGACGACCGCGAGGTCGCCTCGCCGCTCATGTCGGCGGTCTCGCCGAGGACGAGCACCGTGGCCTGGGCGCCGGACGCCGCGGCGGTCGCCGCCGCGAAGCCGCTCGTGTCGGTGCACGGCACGTCGCAGCCCTGCTGGTAGTCGACGGTCGCGTCGCTGCCCAGCGCGTCCTTGATGCCGTCCACGACGGTCACGACGTCGTCGGGCTTGCCCTGGCCCGACCACGGGCCGAGCGGGTCGAGCTTGCTGTTGGCCAGCGCGCCGACGACCGCGACGGACTTCAGGTCGGGCGACAGCGGCAGCGCCCCGTCGGCGTTCTTGAGCAGGACCATCGAGCGGCCCGCCGCCTTGCGCGCGGCGGCCACGTCGTCGGGCTGCATCGTCTTGCCGGGGATCGCGCTGACGTCGACGTAGGGATGGTCGAACAGGCCGGCGCGGAACTTGACCCGCAGGATCCGGCGCACCGCGTCATCGAGGCGGCGCATCGAGATCTGCCCGGTCGACAGCAGCTGCTTGCCGTTGTCGCGGATGTTGGTGGACACCATCTCGGAGTCCGTGCCGGCGTTGAGCGCCAGCGCGCCCGCCGACGGGCCGTCGGCCGCGACGCCGTGGCCGCAGGGCCCGTTGTCGGGGTTCTTGGGCGGGCACGCGCGCAACTCGGCGACCGCGGTGTAGTCGCTCTCGATGAACCCGTCGAAGCCCCACTCCTTCTTGAGGATGTCGGTCTCCAGGTGCGGGTTGGCGCAGCCCGGCTGGCCGTTGAGCGAGTTGAACGAGCACATGACGGTGTCGGAGCCCGCGTCGATCGCGGCCTTGAACGGCGGCAGGAACAGGTCCCTCAGCCGGCGCTCGCTCACGTCGGTCGTGTTGTAGTCGCGGCCGCCCTCGGGCGTGCCGTAGGCGGCCATGTGCTTGACCGACGTCACGACCTTGTCCGGCGCGCTGTAGTCGGTGCCCTGGGCGGCGCGCACGCGCGTCGCGGCCATCACCGAGCCGAGATATGGGTCTTCGCCCGAGCCCTCGACGATGCGGCCCCAGCGCGGCTCGTGGGAGACGTCGACCATCGGGCTGTAGATCTGCTTGATCCCGACGGCCGCGGTCTCGCGCGCGGCGATCGTGTCGTCGGCGGTCGCGACGTCCGGGTCGAAGCTCGAGGCCTCGCCGAGCGGGACCGGGAAGATCGTCCGGTAGCCGTGGATCGTGTCGTAGGCGAAGAGGATCGGGATGTGCAGCCGCGACTGCTCGACCGCGACGTGCTGCAGCGCGTCGATCTTCGCCGGATCGGTGAGGCTGAAGACGCCGCCGACGCCCTTGCGCGCGTCGTCCTCGGTCACCTGGTTGTCGGCGAGCAGCTGGACCTGCTGGAGCTTCTCGTCGACGGTCATCTGGCGCAGCAGGCGGTCGACCTTGCGCTCGACGCCGCCGTTGGCCGGCATGCGGGTCGGCTGGAGCGCCGCGTCGTCGCCCGCCCCCGTCCCGGCGACGACCACCGCCCCGGCCCCCAGCGTGCTGGCCGTGACGATCGATGCCACGATCGCCGCCTTGCGTCCCCGTCGTTGCACGGTCCCCTCCTGCTGTGTTCCTGCGACCCGGCGGCGCGTCCTTGGTGCGCGCCGCACCCGGGCGGCGTCTCCCCGTCGCGGGCCCGGTTCAAACCCGGATCGGGCGTTGTTGTACGCCCCGGTTTGCGGGGCGTTGGCGCGGGACACGACACGATCGACACCGTCGTTTGACCACTCAGGAGACCCAGTCGATGCGCACCGGAGCAGGGACCCTCGCCACCGCCACGATCGTCGCCGGCGCCCTCGTGGCGACCCCGGCCGCCCAGGCCAGCGACAAGGGCCTGATCAGGACCGTCGTCCGCTACGAGAACCGCGTCGAGCCGCTGGCCGCCAAGTGGGCCAAGGCCGATAAGGCGCTGTCGACCGCGCCCGACACGAACGCCGCCTCGGCCGCGACCGGCGCGTTTCGCGGCGGGCTGCACGCCTACAAGGTCGCGCTGGTGCCGATCAAGACGCAGACCACCACGGCGGCGGCCGGCAAGAAGCAGATGCTGACGGCGATCCGCGAGTTCGACCTCGGCCTGGTCCAGTACCAGAAGCTGCTGGACAAGGTCAACGCCGGGGCCGACAAGAGCTCGCTGAAGTCGACGTTCATCACGCTCAACAAGCGCATCAAGGCCGCGGCCGACGACGAGGTCGCCGCCCTGAAGCTGCTCAAGAAGGTCTAGGTCCAGCGGACGCTCCGACGCGGGTCGAGTTGCCGTGCACTGCGCCGGTCAACTCGACCCGCCGGGGCGGCCGGTTCGCGGGAGGCGTTCGGCGGCTTGGGGATCGGCGTCGCGGTCCACGCCTGCCCCGGCACGGTGAAGCCGACGTCGAACGCCGCCTGGGCCATGGCGGCGATGCAGTGGTGCGCGCCGTCCTCGTTGCCGGTGACGACGAACCCGGCGACCTTGTTGAAGGCGATCGGCCGGCCCTCGTCGTCGGTCTCGGAGATCAGCGCGTCGAGGCGCTCCAGCGCGCCCTTTATGACGCTGCCCGGCTGGCCCAGCCAGGTCGGGGTGGCGAAGACGACGATGTCGGCGGCGACCACGCGATCGTGGATCGGCGGCCAGCCGTCGCCGGGCCGGACGGCCTCGCTGACGACGCCCGGCGCGATCGCCTCGTCGACGAGGCGCACGTGCTGCACCTCGACGCCGTGATCGGCCAGGCGTTCGCCGACGAACCCCGCGAGGGCGCCGGTGCCTCCCCGCTCGCGGCGGGGTTGACGCGCCGACCGGCGTTTGCCAGGGTCGTGTGCGCATGGCGTGCGTGTGTGCGCCCTGCGAAACCATCTAGCAATTTCCGGGTCCTAGGGAGCGATCAGATGAGCACCGTGAGCGTCGAGCAGCAGCCGCTGCTCATCGGCGGGGAGTGGGTCGCGGCCGCCGCGGGCCGCACGTTCGAGAAGGCCGACCCGTTCACGGGCGACCCGGTCACCGAGGCCGCGGCCGCCGGCCGGGCCGACG